>NZ_JAGYWT010000023.1:0-11591 GCF_019279095.1 Microbacterium sp. BF1
CCCCTCGGGTGGAGAGCTGCTCCGCGCACCAGTAGCCGATGCCCGCGTTCGCTCCGGTGACCAGCACCGTGCGTCCGAGCAGGTCTCCGGGTGGTGGGGGAGCGGCATCCATCTCCCCAACCTAGGTGCAGGTCGCGCTGCTCGCCTCAGCGGTCGCTCTCGTGCTGGTCGTCGTCTTCGAGGAGCATGCCGACCGAGGTCGCGCAGGCGTCGCCCTTCCACGCCTCGATGCCCTCGCGTACCGCGAACGCGGCGATCACGAGCCCGGCGACCGCATCGGCCTACCACCATCCGAGCAGGGAGTTGGCGACCAGGCCGACCAGCACCGCGGCGGAGAGATACGCGCAGAGGAGCGTCTGCTTCGAGTCGGCGACCGCCGTGGCCGAGCCGAGCTCGCGACCCGCGCGGCGCTCGGCGAACGACAGGAAGGGCATGACGACGACGCTCGCGGCGGTCAGGAGGATGCCGATCGTGCTGTGCTCCGGGCGTTCTGCGGTGACGAGAGCCGTTACGGACGTCGTCGTCACGTAGATCGCGAGGGCGAAGAATGCCACGGCGATCACGCGCAGCGTCGGCTTCTCCCAGCGCGCGGGATCGCGGCGGGTGAACTGCCAGGCGACGGCGGCCGCGGAGAGGACCTCGATCGTCGAGTCGAGGCCGAAACCGATGAGCGCTGCCGACGACGCGACGGATCCCGCACCGATCGCGATGACCGCCTCGATCAGGTTGTAGCCGATGGTGACGCCGACGATCAGACGGATGCGGCGGTGCAGGATTTCGCGTCGCGATGCGGTGGACGTGGTCATCAGCAGGTGCAGCCGTCGCCCGCGCAGCAGTCCGGCTCGACGATGAGCATGACGCGCATGAGCATGTCGAGGGCCGGTGCGAGGTGGCGGTCCGCGAGCCGATACCTGCTGCGTCGGCCGTCGGGGACGCTCTCGACGAGTCCGCATCCGCGCAGGCACGCGAGGTGGTTCGACATCGCCTGGCGTGAGACGCCGAGGGCGTCGGCGAGGTCGGCGGGATAGCGGGGCGCTTCGCGCAGTGCGAGCAGAACTCCGGCGCGGGTGGGATCCGAGAGCGCGTGCCCGAGTCGGGCGACGGCGGCCGTGTGGGTGAGCGAGGCGAGAGCGGTGGTCACGCACCCCACTGTACAGAAAAGGCTGAATTCAAGAAGCCTTGAATTCAGCTCTTCCGTGACAGATCAGCGGATGGCGTACACCGCGCTTCCGACGATGACGGCGACGACGGTGGTCCATCCGATGATCGCCACCGCCTGCCAGAACAGGATGCGCGCCCTGCCGATGCCGGACGCGGCGAGCATCGTCGCGGTGAACTGCGTCGGCAGCAGGAGCGGTCCGAGCAGGCTGACCCCCGGCACGCCGTAGCGTTCGAAAGCCCGCTGGAACTTCTCGCGTCGGGCGCTTCCACGGCCCGTGTCCGAGACCTCCGCGACCGGCTCCTCGACCGTGCCCCCGCCGGCACCGGCGAGCGCTGCGGTCTTGGCGCGCGAACGGTTCACGACGGCCTGGCGCGCTCCCGAGCTCACCAGCACCACCACCAGGACGCAGAGGAAGTTGCCCACGATCGCGGCGATCGCGGCGATCACCGGGGAGATGCCGCCGAGAATGCCGATGCTCACCGCGCCCTCGCCCTCGATGAAGGGGACCGCGCCGGCGAGGGCGACGATGAGCGGCTGCACGAGCTCGGGGACCTGAGCCACCAGGTTCTGGAAGTTCTCGATGAGGTTCATGGGATGCTCCCGGTTGTCGGTGCGAACGGAGTCTCCGCCGCGATGACTCCAGTCCAGCCGAGCACGCCCTTCCGCGGCAGTGTCGGCCCGTCACCGCTTCCCGGGCGGATCGCACGACGAGACCGTGACAACTGTCACGGCTCTATCGTGGGAGCGTGACCCGCGTTCCCTCTACCCTCGCCGCCGCACCCGCGCCAGGCTCCCGTCAGCTCGCGCGTGGCATCACCGCGACCTGGTGGTACACGGTGTCGGCCGTGCTGTTCATCGAGCTGATGCTCGTCGGAGCGTGGACGGGCATCGCCGCCGCGGTCGATCTGAGCGGAGGCATCCTGCTGTTCATCGGTCTCGGTGGTCTGCTCTGGTGCGCGTCGACGCTGATGCTGCTCCTGGACTATCGCCACCGCCTCGATGCGGAACCCGGGGTCGCCTGGGGTCGGCTGGCTGTGCCGTTCGTCGTCGCGTTGGGCTACGGAGTGACGGCTGGTCTCCTCGTCGGCAGCTGGCAACTCGCCGCCATGCCGGTGGTGCAGTTCTTCGTCCTGCTGAGCTGGCCTCGCGGCGTGCGGGTGCGGGTCGTCGCCGCGGCGACCTTCCTCCTGATCGCGCTCGCCCTGGTCGATTCGGCGACGAGCGGGGTGGGCATCCGGCTTCCCTGGTGGATGCCGGTCATCTACGGGGCGATGCTGCCCGGAATGAGCGTGAGCTCGCTGTGGTGGTGGGATGTGCTGGTGACCCTCGACCGCGCAAGGGCGTCCGAGGCCCGGCTCGCCGCGACCCAGGAGCGCCTGCGCGTGGCGACCGATGTGCACGACCTGCAAGGGCACCATCTCCAGGTCGTCGCGTTGCAGCTGGAACTCGCCGAGCGTCTGCTGCCGGACGACCCGGAGGCGGGGATGCAGCAGCTTCACGCGGCGCGGATCAGCGTCGACGAGGCACGCCAGGGCACCAGAGACCTCGCGATGCGGTTCCGCTCTGTCCCGCTCGGAGACGAGCTGGCTAACGCCCGTGATCTGCTGACCGCGGCCGGACTGCAGGTGGATGCCGCGATCGATGCGGATGCCGATGCGGCGCCGGCGTCCGCTCTCGGACCCGTCATCCGGGAGACGACCACGAACGTCCTGCGGCACGGCGGCGGGGTGCATGCGCGCCTCGTGCTGACCCGGACGGCCGATGCGTGGCGCTACGAGATCGCGAACGACGTGGCGGTCGGCGCCGAGATCGAACATGACGGCTCGGGTCTCGAGGGCGTGCGGCGGCGGATCGAGGAGGCGCACGGCTCCCTCGACGTGCGGCGCGATGCCGATGAGTTCGTCGTGGCAGTGACCGTGCCCTCGACCTCGGAGGAGGC
The DNA here is from genome assembly GCF_019279095.1 of Microbacterium sp. BF1. Classification (NCBI taxonomy): domain Bacteria; kingdom Bacillati; phylum Actinomycetota; class Actinomycetes; order Micrococcales; family Microbacteriaceae; genus Microbacterium; species Microbacterium sp. BF1. Next base: position 3,102 of record NZ_JAGYWT010000023.1, read on the forward strand.
GCGATGATCCGGGTGCTACTCGCCGATGACGAAGGGATGATCCGCTCGGCCCTCGCGGCCCTGCTGCGGCTGGAGCCCGACATCGACGTCGTCGCAGAGTGCGCCGACGGTGAGCAGGCGGTCGCCGAGGCGCTCCGGCTGCAGCCCGACGTGTGTCTGCTCGACCTGGAGATGCCGGGCCTCGACGGCGTGCAGGTGGCCGAGAAGGTGAACAGGGCGATCGCGACGCGTTGCGTGGTCGTCACCCGCCATGCGCGTCCGGGGGTGCTGCGCCGTGCCTTGGCCTCCGGGGTGGCAGGCTTCCTGCCGAAGTCTCGCGGAGCGGACGAGGTCGCAGCGGTCATCCGCCGCGTCGCGGCAGGAGCCCGCTACGTCGATCCGGAGATCGCTGCGGACGCTCTGAGCGATGAGCGCTCGCCTTTGACGGATCGCGAGCTCGACGTGCTGCGGGCGGGCCGTCGCGGAGAGACGACCGGGCAGATCGCGCGGGCACTCTCGCTCGCTCCCGGGACCGTCCGCAACCACATCTCCGTCATCCTCGGGAAGCTCTCGGTCGGCACGCGTCAGCAGGCCGTGCTCATCGCCGAGGAACGCGGCTGGATCTGACGGCCCATAGGCTGACGGACATGGGAACAATATGCGCTGCGCCCATGATGGGGCGCACCTTCGTCGTACGCGACCGCCGCGCCTGACGGCGCGCTCGCTCTTCGCACGCATCTGCGCGCCGTCCACCGAGATGTCATCGCACCTCGGGACGGGCAGTCCTCACTGACGCTCTCCGCGTCCTCCCTCCTTCGGGGTGCTCCGATTCTTCTTCTGGAGCGCACTCATGCCTCGTTCAATCCATGGCGGCCGTCACGAACTCGGCCAGAACTTCCTCACCCACCGTCCGACCCTCGCCCGCCTCTCCACCCTCGTCGGTTGCACCTCCGGTTAGATCCTGGAACTGGGCTGCGGTGACGGCGCGCTGACCCGCGCACTCGCGCAACTGGGCAGGCCGCTCACCGCGATCGACGTCGACGAGCACCGCGTGCACCGACTGCGCAGGGCGCTGCCCGGAGTGCGCGTCGAGGTCGCCGATGCCACGCGGCACCCGTTCGATGCCGAGGTCGTCGTCGGCAACATCCCCTTCCATCTGACGACGCCGATCCTGCGGCGGCTGCTGTCGAGCGGGTATTGGAATGACGCGGTACTCCTGACGCAGTGGGAGGTGGCGCGCAAGCGGGCAGGCGTCGGCGGCGGCACGATGATGACGGCGCAGTCGGCGCCGTGGTTCGAGTTCTCCCTCGAGGGTCGGGTGCCGGCGTGGGGGTTCTCGCCGCAGCCGAGCGTGGACGGCGGTCTGCTCGCGATCACCCGTCGTGGTTCACCCCTCGTGCCGGACGCCGACCGACGGGCGTACGACGCGTTCGTCCGGGCCATGTTCACGGGGCGCGGAGGCGGTCTCCCCGCGATCGTGGCGACAGCCGCTCGCCTCCCGATGCCGCGGGCGCGACGTGCGGTGGCGGACTCCGGCGCGGGGGAGCGTCGCCTTCCGCGCGATCTCCGTCCGCAGGACTGGGCAGCGCTCTGGCATCAGGTCGCTCGAGGGTGACACAGCTGTCGGGGGTCGGGAGTCGGAGGTAGCCTCGACGCATGTCGGCCTTCGGAACGCTCTCGACTCCCGTCGGTGTCATCGGCGTGGTCAGCGACGGTGCGGCGATCACCCGCGTCATGTGGCGGTCGACTCCGCCCGAGGGCGTAGTCGTCCCGCAGGACCCCGCCGTCGATCCCCTGCTCGCCGAAGCGCTGGGGCAGCTCACCGCCTACTTCGACGGCACACTGCGTCGCTTCGACGTTCCCATCGATCTCGGCGAGCAGACCGCGGCGACGAGGGCGGTGCTCACGGCCCTCCACGAGACAGTCGGGCAGGGGGAGACGATCACCTACGGCGGGCTCGCGGCGCGCAGCGGCACGGAGGTGCCGGCCAGGGGCATCGGATCGATCATGGGCGCTAATCCCGTTCCGCTGATCGTCCCCTGCCATCGGGTCGTCGCGGGCGACGGGCTCGGCGGATACTCCGGCGGTGACGAGGGGCGGGGACTCGAGACCAAGCGCTGGCTGCTCGAGCATGAGGGGGCTCTGCCGGCGTCTCTGTTCTGAGCCGACGCCGGGCTTCCGTCATCGCGTCATTTCTGGTGCGAACACCCTGCGAGAATGGACGGGCCGAGTCCCGAGCCGAGGAGCCAACGTGCAGTTCATCTCCACCCGCGGCGGCATGCAGCCGCAGTCGTTCAGCGAGACGCTGCTGGAGGGCCTCGCGCCCGACGGCGGCCTGGCTGTGCCCGAGGTCATGCCGACCGTCGACGGCGAGACGCTCGAGCGCTGGCGTGCGCTGACCTACCCGCAGCTCGCGACCGAGGTGCTCGGCCTGTTCGCGACCGACATCCCGCGCGCGGACCTGGCGCGGATGACGGATGCGGCCTACGCCGACTTCCCCGACGGTGTGGTGCCGCTGCGGGCGATCGATGATGATCTGACTCTGGTCGGGCTCTCCGAAGGCCCCACCCTGGCGTTCAAGGACATGGCCATGCAGTTCCTCGGCCAGGTGCTCGAATACACGCTGGAGCGCAACGACTCCGTGCTCAACATCCTCGGTGCCACCTCGGGAGACACCGGCTCGGCGGCCGAGCACGCCCTGCGCGGCAAGGAGCGGGTCGCCGTGTTCATGCTGTCGCCGCAGGGGCGCATGAGCGCATTCCAGCGGGCGCAGATGTTCTCGCTCGATGACGCGAACGTGCACAACATCGCGGTCGAGGGGGTCTTCGATGACTGCCAGAACCTGGTCAAGAAGCTCGCGGGAGACCTCGACTTCAAGCGTGCGCAGCACCTCGGCGCGGTGAACTCGATCAACCTGGCGCGCATCACGGCGCAGACCGTCTACTACTTCTGGGCCTGGCTGCGCGCCACAGATGCCGGCGGCTGGACCGAACTGTCGTTCACCGTGCCCTCCGGGAACTTCGGCAACATCCTCTCCGGGTTCTTCGCCAAGCAGATGGGGCTGCCGATCCGTCGCCTCGTGCTCGCCGCGAACGAGAACAACGTGCTGGACGAGTTCTTCCGCACCGGCGTCTACCGCCCGCGCAGCGCCGCCCAGACGCTCGCGACCTCCAGCCCCTCGATGGACATCTCCAAGGCATCGAACCTCGAGCGCTTCATCTTCGAGTTGGTCGACCGTGATCCTGCCCGCGTCGTCGGCGCCTGGGACGACCTCGAGGCACAGGGCCACTTCGACTTCTCCTCCGAGCAGGAGCGCTTCCTCGAGGAGTTCGGCATCGTCAGCGGCACGTCGACCCACGAGGACCGACTGGCGACCATCCGCTCGGTGTACGAGACGACCGGTGAGGTCATCGACCCGCACACGGCCGACGGCGTCAAGGTCGCGCGCGAGTATGTCGAGCCCGGCGTGCCGATGCTGGTGCTCGAGACCGCCAAGCCGGAGAAGTTCGCCGAGACCATCCACGAGGCCATCGGCGTCGAGCTCGGCTATGCGCCGGAGCTGCAGGAGATGCTCGATGCCCCGCAGCATATGACCGAGATGGCCGACGACGAGCACGCGCTCCGCGCCTTCATCCAGGCGAACGCGCTGCACTGATTCCGCGGTCGCCAGACCCACGCTTCGAATCGAGACCCACTCCCGCCGGCGTCGGCGGGAGTGGGTCTCGTCGTTGACGCGAGGTCTCGCCCGGTCGCGGAAGCGGTGCGGATGTGCGATCAGCACATCCGATGGCGATCCTCGTGCGATATGCACATGTCGGCTGTGTGGGAAGCGTCGCTACTGTGGCGCACAACCCGTTCCCTCCTCCCGAAGGATCCTCATGGCACGCACGGCGCACGCAGACGACTTCGCGCTCTCCCGAGTGACTCCCGAGGCCCGAAAGCCCTGGTTCGGAATCGCCGTGCAGCGATTCGGACAGGTCTCGGCCCTCTCGCAGTTCCTCCTCGGCGCGACCCTCGGCTACAGCATGACTTTCGGCGAGGCCGTCCTCGCCTTCCTCTTCGGTTCGCTCATCCTCGAGGTGATCATGTGCGTGGTCGGGTTCATCGGGCAGCGGGAGGGGCTCAACACCGCGCTCTTGGCGCGCTGGACCGGCTTCGGTGAGATCGGAGCCTCGCTGGTCGGGCTCGCGATCGGCATCAGCCTGATCGGCTGGTTCGGAATCCAGTCGGCGATCTCCGCGCAGTCGCTGGACGCCCTCATGCCCGGTGCGCTGCCCGTGTGGGCCTGGAGCCTCATCTTCGGCCTCGCGGTCACCGCGATCGTGGCCTTCGGATTCGTCGGGATGCAGTGGCTCGCGAACATCACCGTGCCGCTGTTCCTGATCCTGGTCGGTTGGTCGGTCATCGCCGAGCTGAGCCGGCACGACATCGGTGAGCTGCTCACGGGGCCCGCGCCCGGTCCGACCATGAGCGTGTGGGCTGGAACCGGCATCGTCGCCGGCGGCCTCATCGTCGGTGCGATCATCACGGGTGACATGACCCGCTTCAACCGCTCACGCGCCGACGTCGTCAAGCAGACCGTGCTCGGTGTCTCGCTCGGCGAATTCGTGATCGGACTCGCCGGCGTACTGTTGGCCCACGCTGCCGCCACCGGAGACATCGTCGCGATCGTCACGTCGTCGGTCGGCTTCATCGGCTTGTTCATCGTGCTCACCGGCACGCTGAAGATCAACGACTGGAACCTGTACTCCTCGACCTTGGGCCTGGTGAACTTCATCTCCACCGCATTCGGCAAGAACCTGCACCGCGTCACCACGACGATCGTGCTGGGCGTCGTCGGATCCATCCTCGCCGCGGTCGGCATCCTCGGACAGTTCACCGAGTTCCTGATCGTGCTGAGTGTCGCGTTCCCGCCGATCGCCGGCATCATGGTCGCCGAGTACTACGTGGTACGCCGCTGGCGTCCTGATCTGGACGCCACCCGCGAGGCCGGCACTCTCCCGGCGACCGCGCCGCGCATCGTCCCCGCGACGATCGTCGTCTGGCTGGTCTCCGCGCTGGTCGGCTACTTCGTCACCTGGGGCATCCCATCGCTGCTCAGCCTCTTCCTGTCGATGGTGCTGTACATCGTGGCAGGAAAGCTCGGCTGGGTCCGCGGCGTCGGAGTGGCGACGACGCGGCAGGCGACCCCGGTCGAACAAGCAGCGACGGCCTGAGCCGCCCGAGACAGACATCCCTCCCAGGAAAGCGAGAATCATGCACATCGGTATCGACGTCGGCGGCACCAACACCGACGCAGTCCTCATGGACGGCACCCGCACTCTGGCGGGGGTGAAGCACTCGACCACCCCCGACGTCACCAGCGGCATCATCCAGGCGATCGAGGATCTGCGCACCGGACACTCCTTCGAGGGCGCAGACATCGATGCCGTCATGATCGGCACGACGCACTTCATCAACGCGCTCGTGCAGGCGCGCCGGCTCGCACCCGTCGCCGCTCTGCGGCTCGGCTTGCCCGCAACGCGGGCTCTGCCTCCTCTGATCGACTGGCCCGAGGTGCTCGTCGAGGCCACACAGGCTCGCAGCTACCTCGCGCACGGCGGCTATGAGTTCGACGGCCGGCCGATCTCGCCCCTCGACCCCGAGGAGATCCGGGCGCACGCCGAGGACATGAAGGTGCATGGCATCCGCTCGGTCGCCATCTCCTCGGTCTTCAGCCCGGTCAACCACGACCTCGAGGTGCGGGCGGCGGAGATCGTCGCCGAGGTGCTGGGGGCGGATGCCGCCATCTCGCTGTCCCACGAGATCGGACGCATCGGGCTCCTCGAGCGCGAGAACGCGACGATCATCAACGCCGCGCTGCGTGAACTCGCGTCCGAGATCGTCGACGGGCTCACCTCGGCCGTGCGCGCCCAGGGCATCGAGGCGCCGATCTTCCTCAGCCAGAACGACGGCACGCTCATGGACGAGGAGTACGTACGCCGTTACCCGGTTGCGACCTTCGCCTCGGGGCCGACGAACTCGATGCGCGGTGCCGCCGCCACGAGCGGCCTCGACGATTGCGCCGTGATCGACGTGGGTGGCACCACGGCCGACATCGGCCTGCTGATCAACGGCTTCCCGCGTGAGACGGCGAACGAGGTGAAGGTCGCGGGCATCCGCACGAACTTCCGGATGCCTGATGTGCTCTCGCTCGGCATCGGCGGCGGCAGCATCGTCGATGAGGAGACGGCCGAGGTCGGGCCGGCATCCGTCGGCTACAAGCTGAACACGGAGGCTCTGGTCTTCGGCGGATCGACCCTGACCGCCACCGACATCGCGGTCGCGGCCGGACGCGCACAGGTGGGAGATGCGAGCAGGGTCGCACACCTCGACCCGGTGTTCGTCGAGCGCGTGCTCGCCCGCATCGCTGAGCGCGTGTCCGAAGCCGTCGACCGCATGCGGACCTCGCCCGAGCCCATCGCGGTGGTCGCGGTCGGCGGCGGCTCCATCCTGCTCCCGGATGAGCTGCCGTTGTTCGGGACCGTACACCGCCCTGAGAACTATGCGGTCGCGAATGCCATCGGCGCATCGATCGCGCAGGTCGGCGGAGAGATCGACAAGGTCTACGCGATCGAACCCGGCCGTCGCGAGGAGACGATCGCCGAGGTGCGGGCAGAAGCCGTCGACAAGGCGATCGCGGCCGGCGCCGAGCCCTCGACCGTGTCGATCATCGACTTCGACGAGGTGCCGATCCCCTACCTTCCCGGCAACGCGACGCGCATCCGCGTGAAGGCCGTCGGCGACCTCGACATGGGAGCGTGACATGAGCTGGACCATCACTCCCGCCCACATCGACGGGCTCGCGCGCGGCGCGGCCGTCCTCGGCACCGGTGGGGGAGGAGACCCGTACATCGGTGCGCTCCTGGCCCGTCAGGCACTCGTCTCCGGCGACGTCACGGTCGTCGGCCTCGATGAGGTGCCCGATGACGCACTCGTGCTGTTCGTCGCGATGATGGGCGCACCGACCGTCATGGTCGAGAAGCTGCCGAGCCTCGCGGAGGTGGTCGAACCGGTCAAGGCCCTCGGCATCCACCTCGGGCGCCCCGTCACCCACATCGCGTGCGCAGAGGTGGGCGGTGTGAATTCGACCATACCGATCGCCGCCGCCGCAGCGCTGGGGCTGCCCCTGATCGATGCCGACGGCATGGGGCGCGCGTTCCCCGAGCTGCAGATGGTGCTCCCGACCCTGTACGGCGTGACCGCATCGCCACTCGCGTTCAGCGACGAGAAGGGGAACACCGGAGTGCTACAGACGGTCGACAACTCATGGACCGAGCGCATCGCCCGTGTCGCCTGCGTCGAGATGGGCTGTTCGGTCATGATCTCCGGATTCTCGATGTCGGGCGCCGCGGCGCGCGAGTCGATGGTCTCGGGGTCGCTCTCGCGCTGTATCGAGATCGGTCAGCGCATCGCTGCGGCCCGGGATGCGAAGACGGACCCGGTCGCGGGGGTGGTCGACCTCCTCGGCGGGCGCGAGCTGTTCGACGGAAAGGTCGTCGACGTGCACCGTGCCACCACGACCGGCTTCGCTCGCGGACGTGCGCGTATCGACGGCGACGACGGTGCGAGGCTGACTCTGCAGTTCCAAAACGAGCATCTGGTGGCGGAAGCCGACGGGGAGGTCCTCGCGACCACTCCCGACCTGATCATGGTGCTCGACGGCGAATCCGGCGAGCCGATCACGACCGAGGCCCTGCGCTACGGGCAGCGGGTGCGGGTGATCGCAGCCCCCGCCGACGAGCGCTGGCACTCGGACGCGGCGCTGGCGATGGTCGGCCCCGGCTACTTCGGATACGACATGGCGGCGCATCGCTTCGACGGCAGCGTCTCCGCGGGGACCGTCCGGACGGGAGTCGCGGTATGAGCTGGCAGCTCACGGCCGCTGACCTCCCCGACCTCGCTCGCGGTGCGACGCTGCTCGGCACGGGCGGCGGAGGCGATCCCTATATCGGCAAGATGCTGGTCGAGCGTGTGCTGGGGGAGGGGAGCATCACGATCCTCGACCCGGACGAGCTCCCCGACGACCTGTTCGTGATCCCGACGGCTCAGATGGGCGCCCCCACCGTGATGGTCGAGAAGATCCCCGCCGGCACGGAGCCCACCCTGGCTCTGCGCACACTCGAGGAGCACCTCGGGCGGACGGCGGATGCGACGATGCCGATCGAGTGCGGCGGGATCAACTCGATGATCCCGCTCATCGTCGCGGCCGAGACCGGGCTGCCGGTGGTGGATGCCGACGGCATGGGGCGCGCCTTCCCCGAACTGTCGATGGAGACCTTCGCCGTCTACGGCGTGCATGGCTCGCCTCTCGCGCTCGCCGGAGAACGGGGCGAGAAGGTCGTCATCGACACCGGCGACGACGACCGCCAGATGGAGTGGCTCGCCCGGGCTGTCACCATCCGCCTCGGCGGCGTCGGACACATCGCCGAGTACGCGATGACCGGAGCAGACGTGCGGCGCACGGCCGTG
>NZ_JAGYWT010000230.1:0-3869 GCF_019279095.1 Microbacterium sp. BF1
CGGCCGGCACGGCACCACGGTGCCCGTGACCGACATCGCCGAGGCCGCCGGGGTCTCCAAAGGCGGCCTGCTCTACCACTTCCCGAACAAGGAAACACTGCTGAACGGGGTGGCCACCAACCTGATGTACGAACGCCGCAGCGAGACCGGCGTCGTGGGTGAGGGTGAGATGCAGCGTTCGTCGTCGCCGAAGGAGCACCGCTGTGACCGCCCCCTTCCGTGAAGCGAGCATCGGCCTTCACGACGGCGATCACCTCGACACCGGTCAGGCGTCGGAAGTGCCGCACATTGTCGGCGATCGCGTCGAGGTCGATGCTCGCTTCACGGAAGGGGGCGGTCACAGCGGTGCTCCTTCGGCGACGACGAACGCCGCAGCGAGACCGGCGTCGTGGGTGAGGGTGAGATGCAGCGTGAGGATGCCCCGTTCTTCGACGACCGCGGCCGTCGACCCGGAGAGCACGAAGTGCGGGCGCCCCGAGGGCTCGGAGGCGATCTCGATCTCGGTCCAGTGCACGCCGTCGGAACCGCCGAGCGCCTTGATCAGCGCCTCCTTGGCGGCGTAGCGCGCGGCGAGGGAGGGAAGACGGAGAGTGCGCTCGGAAGGGGCGAAGAGCCGCTCACGCAGCCTCGGAGTCCCCTCCATCGTGCGCTCGAACCGTGGGATGTCCACGAGGTCGATGCCGGTGCCGATGATCACCCGTTCAGCCTACCGAGCGTGCGTTCGGTTGAAATCGCCCAAATGGCTCCGTTCCCGTGGAAACGAAGCCATTCCGGTGATACGAGAAGAGCCTTACTCGACGGTGACCGACTTGGCGAGGTTGCGCGGCTGGTCGACGTCGAGGCCCTTGGCCGTGGCCAGTGCCATCGCGAAGATCTGCAGCGGCACGACGGCGAGCAGCGGCTCGAACATCGCCCCGGCGAGCGGGATGTGGATGACCTCGTCGGCGAACGGCAGCACCGCGGCGTCGCCCTCCTCGGCGATCACGATCACCCGGGCACCGCGCGCGCGGATCTCCTGGATGTTCGAGACGACCTTCGAGTGCACGAGTGCCGAGTGACGCGGGGAGGGGACCAGCACGAACACCGGCTGCCCCGGCTCGATGAGCGCGATCGGACCGTGCTTGAGCTCACCGGCGGCGAAGCCCTCGGCGTGGATGTAGGAGATCTCCTTGAGCTTGAGCGCACCCTCGAGCGCGATCGGGTAGCCGACGTGGCGCCCCAGGAACAGCACCGAACGCGTGTCCGCCATCCATCCGGCGAGCTGGGTGACGTGCTCCTGCTCGCTTTCGAGCACCTTGGCGATCTTCTCCGGAAGCGCCGCGAGCTCTGCGACGTCGACCGAGGCGTCGGCGATCGCGCCGCGCACCCGACCCATGTGCAGGCCCAGCAGCAGGAGCGCGGTGATCTGCGCGGAGAAGGCCTTGGTCGAGGCCACAGCGACCTCGGGTCCGGCGTGGGTGTAGACGACGGCATCCGACTCGCGCGGGATCGTGGCGCCCTGCGTGTTGCAGACCGACAGCGTGCGTGCGCCGCGTTCGCGGGCGTACTTCACGGCCATCAGGGTGTCCATGGTCTCGCCCGACTGGCTGATCGACACCACGAGCGTGTCGGCGCCGATCACCGGGTCGCGGTAGCGGAACTCGTGGGCGAGTTCGACGTCGACGGCCACGCGTGCCCACTGCTCGATCGCGTACTTGCCGACCAGCGCCGCGTAGGACGCAGTGCCGCAGGCGGTGATGATGACCCGGTTGATGCCCACGAAGAGCTCGTCCAGTCCGTCGAGCTCGGGGATGACGACCTGGCCGTCGTGGATGCGCCCGCGGATCGTGTTGGCGACGGCCTCGGGCTGCTCGGCGACCTCCTTGGCCATGAAGCTCGACCATCCGCCCTTCTCGGCGGCGGCGGCATCCCAGGACACGTCGAACGGCTCGGGCTCGACGGGCGTGCCGGCGAAGTCCATGACGGTGACGGACTCCGGCGTGATCGAGACGATCTGGTCCTGGCCGATCGCGAGCGCCTTGCGCGTGTACTCGATGAACGCGGCGACGTCGGAGCCGAGGAAGTTCTCCCCTTCGCCGAGGCCGATCACGAGCGGGGAGTTGCGACGGGCGCCGACCACGAGGCCGGGGTGGTCCTGGTGCATCGCCAGCAGGGTGAACGCGCCCTCGAGGCGGTTCACGATGCTGCGGAAGGCCAGCTGCAGGTCGCCGCCGTTGCCGGCGTACTCGCGTCCGAGCAGGGCAGCGGCGACCTCGGTGTCGGTCTCGCTGCGGAACACCACGCCGTCGGCGAGGAGCTCGTCACGCAGTGCGGAGAAGTTCTCGATGATGCCGTTGTGGATGACGGCGAGCTTGTCGTCGTCTGCCAGGTGCGGGTGCGCGTTGCCGTCGGTCGGCCCTCCGTGCGTCGCCCAGCGGGTGTGTCCGATCCCGGTCGACCCATCGGGCAGAGGCGCGTCGGCGAGCGAGTCGCGCAGCACGGCGAGCTTGCCCGCCTTCTTGCGCATGCCGAGCACGCCGTCTCCGTCGATGACGGCGACACCCGCGGAGTCGTATCCGCGGTACTCGAGGCGGGCGAGGCCTGCGAGAAGGATGTCCTGGCTGGGGCGCGGGCCCACGTATCCGACGATTCCACACATGGGATCAAGAGTAAGACGGTTTTTTTGCGAGTCGTCCGTACATTCTTCGGACGGCGACGGTCCGGCTGCGGCCTCAGAGTTTGCGCAGCAGCACCGTCTCGACATCGTGGTCGGCGCCCTTGCGCAGCACGAGCCGTGCGCGGTGCCGCGTGGGCATCACGTTCTCGACGAGGTTGGGCATGTTGATCTCGTTCCAGTAGCCGAGGGCCGTGGTGATCGCCTCCTCGTCGGTGAGGTGCGCGAACACGTTGAAGTACGAGGACGGGTTGCTGAAAGCGGCCTGGCGGAGCGCGAGGAAGCGGTCGACGTACCACTTCTCGATGTGCGAGGTGTCGGCGTCGACGAAGATCGAGAAGTCGAACAGGTCGCTCACGGCGACATCGTTCGGAGCGGGCGGCGGCTGCAGCACGTTCAGTCCCTCGACGATCACGACGTCGGGCCGGCGCACGACGACGTTCGCATCCGGCACGATGTCGTAGCGCATGTGGGAGTAGAACGGGGCCCGCACCTCGGTGGCGCCGCTCTTGACCTCGGTGAGGAACTCGATCAGCGCCCGACGGTCGTACGACTCGGGGAACCCTTTGCGATCCATGATGCCGCGGCGCTCGAGCTCGGCGTTCGGGTACAGGAATCCGTCGGTGGTGACCAGCTCCACCCGAGGCGTTCCCGGCCAGCGGCTCATGAGCTCGCGCAGCAGACGGGCGATGGTGGACTTGCCCACAGCCACGGAACCGGCGACGCCCACGACGAACGGCGTCGTGGTGTCGTCTTCCTGGAGGAACGACGAGGTGGCAGCGCCCAGTCGCTTCGTCGCGGTGGCGTACAGGCTGAGCAGACGGCTCAGCGGCAGGTACACCTCGCGCACCTCGGTGAGGGAGAGACGGTCCCCGATGCCGCGGAGCTCGACGACCTCGGTCTCGGTGAGCGGCTGGTCGAGCCCGGCCGCCAGGCGCGCCCACTCCGCGCGTCCGATCTCCCGATAGGGCGACAGTGGCAGCGTGGGGTCGGCGGTGGTCACGGAGTACATCGTATCCGGGGGGCGAGTAGTCTCTTCCCGTGCGCCTGGGAGTCCTCGACATCGGATCCAACACCGTCCACATGCTGGCGGCCGACGTCCGCCCCGGCGGACGGCCGCTCGCGACGACGAGCGACAGGACGGTGCTGCGCCTCATGCGCTACCTCACGCCCGACGGCTCCATCTCGGAAGAAGGCGTCGTCGCCCTCGTCGCCG
>NZ_JAGYWT010000231.1:0-3863 GCF_019279095.1 Microbacterium sp. BF1
GGAGGCGGCTTCGGGGGAGGCGCCGGCGCCGGTGAAGACGCCGAGCAGGTTCTCGGTCAGACGTGTGGTGAAGATCGTCCCGAACACCGCGGTTCCCAGAGATGCCCCCACCTCGCGGAAGTAGTTGTTCGTGCTCGTCGCGGTGCCGATCTCGCCGGCCGGGACCGCGTTCTGCACGACCAGGACGACGACCTGCATGATGAGGCCGAGCCCGGCGCCGAACACGAACAGGAACACGCAGATCAGCCAGATCGGCGTCGACGCCGACAGAGTGGTCATCGAGACCATGGCGATGCCGGTGATGATGGTGCCGAGGATCGGATAGATCCTGTACTTGCCGGTCTTCGAGATCACGATTCCGGAGAAGATCGACGTGCCCATGAGCCCCACCATCATCGGGATCATCAGCAGTCCGGATTCCGCCGCAGATGTGCCGGAGGACATCTGCAGGAACGTCGGCACGAAGCCGATCGCCGCGAACATCCCGATTCCGAGCACCAGCCCGATCGCGGTGGCGTTGACGAAGATCGGGTTGCGGAACAGGCTCAGCGGGATGATCGGGTCCTGAACCCGCGATTCCGTGATCACGAAGGCGGTCGCGGCGACGACCAGCCCGGCGCCCCAGGCCCAGGTCGCGAGCGAGTCCCAACCGAATTCCTTGTCTCCGCCGAAGTCCGTGAAGAAGATCAGGCACGTGGTCGCGATCGAGAGGAAGATGACGCCGAAGATATCGATCGGCTTCTCGGCCTTCTTGCTCGGCAGCTTGAGTGCGACCAGCGCGATGATGAATGCCGCGATCCCGACGGGGATGTTGATGTAGAACGCCCACTGCCAGGTCAGGTGGTCGACGAAGTAGCCGCCGAGGAGCGGGCCGGCGACGGCGGACAGCCCGAAGACCGCACCGAGCGGCCCCATGTACTTGCCGCGCTCGTTGGCAGGGACGATGTCGGCGATGATCGCCTGGGACAGGATCATCAGGCCGCCACCGCCGAGGCCCTGCAGGGCGCGGAAGACGACGAACATCCAGAAGTCGGTGGCGAATGCGCAGCCGACCGAGGCCAGGGTGAACAGGGCGATCGCGACGAGGAACAGGCTGCATCGACCCAGTACGTCGCCGAACTTGCCGTAGATGGGCATCACGATCGTGGTGGCCAGGAGATAGGCGGTGGTGATCCATACCTGGTGGTCGACGCCGCCGAGCTGGCCGACGATCGTCGGCATGGCGGTGGACACGATCGTCTGGTCGAGGCTGGAGAGCAGCATGCCCGCGATGAGGGCGCTGAAGATGATCCAGATGCGGCGCTTCGTGAGCAGGAAGGGGGCGTCCTTCGTGGCGGTGGCGGACATTCAGTGCGCTTTCTGTGACGGTGCGTAGAGCGAGCGGGCGACGTCGAGGCGTCGGGTGAGGAGATCGGCGAACGGCTCGGTCGACTGGCGATGCACCAGCTCGTCCATGCTCATGCGCACAAGCGCGCCGACGGTGTGCACGACCACCTCGGCCTGCAGCTCGGCGGCGTCGTCGGAGGTGCGATCGGTCTCGGCGGTTCGGCGGAGGATCAGCCCCACATCGCGCCTCTCGTTCTTCGCGAGATGCTCGAAGGCGGCCTTGAGCAGACGCGGCTCCTGCTCGATCACGGCGAACATCGTCGGGGCGTCCTCGACCGGGTTGAACAGCTCGAAGCGGCGGATCGTCAACCGGAGGAAGTCGTCGAGCAGGTCTCCGCGTCGGGCAGCGAACTCCTCCTCGAGCGCCTCCTGGGACGAGTCGATCGTCGCGAACCCGAAGACCGCATTCTCCTTGGTCTCGAAGTAGTTGAAGAACGTGCGGCGGGAGACTCCGACCTCGGCGCACACCTCCTCGATCGTGAACCCGGCGAACCCCTTCTCCGTCGTCAGACGTCGTGCGGCGTCGGTGAGGGCGCGGGAGGTCTCTCGCTTGCGCTGTTCTCGCAAGGAATCTGCACTGTCTGTCATGGAGTGCAATATTGCACTCTCAACCTTTGAGTGCACCGTGAGCGGTTCGTCGGGGGTCTTCAGAGACTTCTTTCGACGGATCTGTGACATCTGCCGTTCGGTATACGTCCTAGTGGTGGCGTCGCCGACCGCGACCTGCGCTTCGCACTGCGAGCGGCATGAGGAAGAAGGAACTCACGATGACGAACACGACAGGTGGCACCCAGCCCGAGATTCAGGTCGTCACCCCGCCGCAGGGGGCTGCGGTGGGGACGACCACGATCGAGGATGCGGTGGTCGCGAAGATCGCCGGCATCGCTGCGCGTGACGTCAGCGGAGTCCATGCGCTCGGCGGGGGCGCCGCACGCATGGTGGGCGCGATTCGGGACGCGCTCAACACGACCGACCTCTCGCAGGGGATCAGCGTCGCGGTCGGCGAAGCACAGATCACCGTCGACGTGACGATCGTCGCCGAGTACCCCGTCTCGCTGCAGAAGGTCGCGGATGACGTCCGCGCGGCGATCCACCGGGACATGGTCGATCTGGTCGGGGTGGGCGTGGTCGAGGTCAACGTCACCATCGACGACGTACACGTCCCCTCGGATGACGAAGGCGACACCGCAGACACGGACGAGGCGCCGACGGCATAAGCCGCCTCGTCGAGGACTCGGCCCCGAGACGCGGGGTCGGTGGAGAAGGAGAAGGAGAAGCCATGAGCGCTGAAGACAAGATCAAGGCCGCAGCCGAGAAGATCGCCGGCAAGGCGAAGGAGACCGTCGGCAAGGTCATCGATGACGACAAGCTCGTCGTCGAGGGCAAGGCGGAGCAGGCCAAGGGCAACGTCCGCGATGCCGCCGAGAACGTGAAGGATGCGTTCAAGAAGTGACGAGGCGGGGGAGAGACCCGCACGGCCTCTCCCCGATCCCTCACAGGCGGGTGAACAATGATCCGATCCGTTGGGGCATCTGTTCCGAATCCCTCAGGGGATCGGATCGAGGGGTGGGGTAGATGGAAGACGAACGCTTTCGCATAGCGCTCGAACACGCGGACGACGGCATCGTCGCCGGACGCGCGATGGATGGCGACGTCGAGGCCTTCGCGGTGCTCGTGCGCAGGTACACGCCCATGATGCGCGCGTACACACAGCGGATGCTGAATGCATCCGCGGATGTGGACGACATCGTGCAGGAGTCCTTCGTCACCGCCTGGCAGCGGTTCGGCGAACTCGAGGATCCGGCCAAGGTCAAGAGCTGGCTGATGAGGATCGTGAGCCGGAAGGCCGTCGATCGCATCCGCGCGATCCGCCCGGCCGTCGACATCGATTCGATCGACCGTCCGGCTCCGCTGCATGCCTCACCGACCGCGGTCGTCGAGGCGCGTGCGGGCGTCGCCGCCCTCGGGGCAGCGCTTCGAGAGCTGCCGGATGCGCAGCGCGAATGCTGGGTGCTGCGGGAGATCGGCGGATACTCCTATGAGGAGATCTCCGAGGAGCTCGACATCCCCGTCTCGACCGCGCGCGGCCTGCTCGCGCGGGCCCGGAAATACATGATCGTACGGATGGAGGAGTGGCGATGACCGACGAGAGAGAGACTCGCGAAGTCCGCTGGCTCGGCCTGGAACCGACCGATCTCGACGGGCACACGCTCGACGAGCTCACCGACTATCTCGACGCGGGGCGACAGCCCGCCGATCGCTCGATCGACGAGTCGCCCGGCTGTCAGCTGGCGCTGGACGCACTGGAACGGCTGCAGGGGCTCGGTGCTGAGCTCATCGCCGCAGAAGCCGCAGCCGAACCCCCGGTCGACGAGAACTGGGTCGATCGCATCCTCAGCGGCATCGCGATGGATGCGCGCGCCGGACGCCGCATCCCCTTCGAGTCACCGGATCCGCACGTGGATCTCGCGATCACC
>NZ_JAGYWT010000232.1:0-3860 GCF_019279095.1 Microbacterium sp. BF1
CCGACGATGCCGCTCCTCGGCGGCGCGATCGTCACTGCCGCTCTGTTCGCCCTCCGGGAGGCCCGCGCTTCCCATGCGCTCCTGCCGCCGGCTCTGCTCCGCAATCGCGACGTCTCGATCGGGGCCGTGCTCAACCTGATCGTGGGCACGGTCATGATGAGCACTCTCGTGGTCGGCCCATTCTTCCTCGCGGGAGGGCTGCACCTCGCTCCGGCCGCGATCGGGGCGACCATGGCCGCGGGACCGCTCGCCTCCATCTGCACCGGCGTGATCGCCGGCCGCGCGGTCGACCGGTTCGGCACGCGGCTCATGACCACGGCGGGGCTCTCGGCCATGGTCGTCGGAGCCCTCGCGCTCGCGTTGCTGCCCTCCTGGTGGGGGCTCATCGGATACATCACGGGCACTGTGCTGCTCGCCCCCGGGTACCAGCTGTTCCTGGCGGCGAACAACACCGGAGTCCTGAGTGCGACGCCGACAGAGCATCGCGGTGTGACGTCAGGATTGCTCGGCCTGTCCCGCAATCTCGGGCTCGTCACTGGCGCCTCCGTGCTCGCGGCACTCTTCGCCGCAGCCTCCGGCGCAGCAGAGATCGCGACCGCATCTCCGGAGGCGCTCACCGCAGCACTGAAGGTGACGTTCCTCGTGACGGCTGCGCTCCTGGCCGGTGCCGCACTGCTCTCCCTCGCAGCGAGCCGTCAGACCTCGAGGGCCCGGGGAACGGCGACGCCGACTACGGCTCGATGAGCAGCTGCACCAGGCGGCCGAGCTCCTCGCCACCGGAGTGCCGAAGCTGCGCGTCGTCCTGGCCGGCCATCGCTCCTCGCACGGTCATGCCCTCCCAGATGATCATGAGCATGCGCGCGGCGATCTCGGCCGGGAGCCGCAGCCGCAGGAGACCCGCCGAGATGATGTCGTCGACGATCTGCGCGATGCTCGAGACCATCTCGCACTCTTGGGCGAGATACGCCTCACCGAACCTCGCGTCGCGCAGGGCGCGGATGCGGATCTCGCTGAGGAGCATGACACCGAGGCGGTCGTCTCCGCCGAGCTCCATGATCTGCTGCACGAGATCGATCGGATCGCACCCCTCGACGAGGGCACCGGCGGCGGTCAGCTCCTCGACACGGGTGCGCACCGCGTTCACGCGCACTTCGGAGACGCTGGCGGCGAGCATGAGGAACAGCTCGTCCTTGGACTCGAAGTTCGAGTAGAACGCGCCGCGGGTGAAGCCAGCTCGCTCGCAGACCGCTTCGACCGATGCTCCGTCGAGCCCGACCTCGGCGAAGACCTGCGCCGCCGCTTCGAGCAGACGGGCACGCGTGTTCTCACGGCTGCGGGTTGCGGGTGTCGACATCGAAACCTCCTGACCCTTCACTCTCGCATGATTCACACCCTGCACACAGGCTTGGCCGGGCGGGTCACCTTACGATACATCTATGTATCGGATACACCTGTGTATCCACCCCGCACCCCTCGGAGGATCGCGTGTCCACACTCCTGTCCTCGCTCGGACGCTGGTCCTTCCGGCACCCGTGGCGAGTCCTCGTGTCCTGGCTGCTCGCGCTCGGCATCGCCGGCGCCGGGGCTCTCGTGCTGGGAGCGGGAACAGACAACACGTTCTCCATCCCCGGAACCGAATCGCAGGCCGGTCTCGAGCAGCTCTCCCGTTCGTTCCCGCAGGTGAGTGGCACGAATGCGCAGTTCATCGTGGTCGCCGCCGACGGCGACAAGATCACGGATGACGACTACCGGGAACACATCGAGGACGCCGTCGACGAGCTGGGCGACCTCGACGGCGTGCTCGCCGCCACCTCGCCCTATGACGAGATGGTCAAGGGCATGATCAACGAGGACGACACGGCGGCCATCGTGCGCGTGCAGTTCGACGGCGAGGCCACCGACGTCTCGGACACGACGAAGGATGCGCTGCGCTCGGCCGTGAGCGACCTCGACTCCGTGCTTCCTTCCGGCTCGCAGACCTCGCTCGGCGGCGACCTCTTCGCGATCTCGATCCCCGGCGTCACCCTCACCGAGGCGGTCGGGCTCCTCATCGCGCTCCTCGTGCTCATCCTCACGTTCCGTTCATTCGTGGTGGCCGGGCTCCCCCTGCTCACCGCGATCCTCGGCGTGGGCATCTCGATGGCTGGCATCTTCACCGCAACCGCCTTCGCCACCGTCTCCTCGACCACCCCGCTGCTGGCGCTCATGCTGGGACTCGCGGTCGGCATCGACTACGCGCTGTTCATCATGGCGCGACATCAGGACCAGGTGCGAGAGGGCGTGGATCCGGAGGAATCGGCATCCCGTGCCGTCGGCACCGCCGGATCCGCCGTCGTCTTCGCCGGCGTCACCGTGCTCATCGCACTGATCGGCCTCGGCTTCGCCGGCATCCCGTTCCTCACCACCATGGGTATCGCGGCCTCCGCCGCCGTCGCCGTCGCCGTCGCGATCGCCGTCACCCTGACCCCCGCTCTGCTCGGATTCATGAAGGGCAAGGTCGTCGGTCGCCCGAAGAAGGTCAAGGCGCCGAAGACGAAGAAGAGCGCGGCATCCGACGCGTCGGAGGAGCCGAAGCCCGTCACGGCCCCGGCGAAGGGCAGCGCCCGCTGGGTCGGGGGCGTCATGAAGCACCCCGTGCTGGTGTCGCTCGCCGTCGTCCTCGGACTCGGGATCGTGGCCGTGCCCGCGCTGAGCCTCGACCTCGCCCTCCCCAACGCCGGCGTGCTGCCGAAGGACTCCGAAGCCCGGCAGAGCTACGACCTCGTCGGCGAGCAGTTCGGACCCGGGTTCAACGGTCCGCTGATCCTCACCGGCACGATCGTCACCTCCACCGACCCGCTCACTCTGATGGAAGACCTCGGCGACGCGGTCGCGAAGGTCCCCGGCGTGAAGGAGGTCGCCCTCGCGACGCCGAACGAGACCGCCGACACCGGCATCGTGCAGATCATCCCCGAGACCGCACCCGACGATCCGGCGACGGCCGACCTCGTGCGTGAGCTGCGCAGCCACCACGACGAGTGGCTCGACGAGTTCGGCATCGACCTCAAGGTCACCGGCTTCACCGCCGTCGGGATCGACATCTCCGACCAGCTCGGCAACGCGCTGCTGCCGTTCGGCATCTTCGTGATCGGCCTCTCGCTGATCCTGCTGACCATCGTGTTCCGCTCGCTGTGGGTGCCGATCACGGCTGCGGCCGGATACCTGCTCTCGATCGTCGCCGCCTTCGGCGTGGTCGGGGCGGTGTTCGAATGGGGATGGTTCGCCGACCTGCTGCACGTCGCCAAGGTCGGGCCCATCATCAGCTTCATGCCGATCATCCTGATGGGCGTGCTGTTCGGTCTGGCCATGGACTACCAGGTCTTCCTCGTCTCCCGCATGCGCGAGGACTTCGTGCACGACAAGGATGCGACGAGCCCGAACCGTGCCACCCGGCGGGCCGCCGCGCTCCGGGCCGTGCGCAGCGGTTTCACCGGCTCGGCGAAGGTCGTGACCGCAGCCGGGCTCATCATGTTCGCGGTGTTCGTCGCGTTCGTCCCCGAGGGCGACTCGTCGCTCAAGCCGATCGCGCTCGGCCTCGCCGCCGGCATCGCCTTCGACGCCTTCCTGGTGCGGATGACGCTGATCCCCGCGCTCATGGCGATCCTGGGCGAACGTGCCTGGGAGCTCCCGCGCTGGCTGGAGAAGATCCTCCCCCGCGTCGACGTCGAGGGCGAGGCCGTCGAACGCGAACGACACCTGGCCGCATGTGGCAGCAGTCCAACTACGCCGCGACGATCGCCATCATCATGGGCGTCATCACCGCGGTCATCGCCTACGTTGTGCAGCTGCACGGCTCGAAGCCGGAGGCGCGCTGACATGGC
>NZ_JAGYWT010000233.1:0-3849 GCF_019279095.1 Microbacterium sp. BF1
AAGTTGAACCACTTCTCCGCGAACTCCGGATCCGGTGCGCTTCCTCGGCAATCGCTCCAGCGGAAGGCAGGGGGTGGCGCTCGCCGCCGAGGCCGCCGCCCGTGGGGCCGAGGTCACCCTGGTGTCGGCCCATATCTCCGGCGATGTGCTCGCCGAGGCGCGGCATCCGTCGATCCGCATCGTGCCCGTCGGCGCCACCGCTGACCTCGCCGAGGCGATGACGCGTGAGTCCGAGGTCGCCGACGTCGTCGTGATGGCGGCGGCGGTCGCCGACTACCGACCGGTGCAGGTGTCGGAGCGCAAGCTCACGAAAGAGGGCGGCGGGGTGCCGGCCATCGAACTGATCGAGAACGAGGACATCGTGGCGTCTCTGGCCGCGGCGCGGCGACCGGGGCAGCTCGTCGTCGGCTTCGCCGCGGAGACTCCTGAGGATCAGGCCGAGATGCTCGCCCGTGCCCGCGGCAAGCAGCAGCGCAAGGGTGTCGACCTCCTCGTGGTGAACGAGGTCGGGTGGGAGCGCGGCTTCGAGTCCGTCGAGAACGCGGTGCACATCCTCGGGCCAGGGGGCGTCGAGGTGGGCGCGGCTTCGGGGTCCAAGCGGGCGGTCGCCGTCGCGGTCTGGGATGTCATCGCGGAGGAGCGCGTGCTAAACTTGAGTCAACAACACTCAACTTTGATCCCGTCTTCCGATCCGGCAGGCGGGAGACGGCCAGAAGGAGCATCTCCAGGAGGAGCGCATGACCACCCCGCAGACCGGTAACCAGAATCAAGAGCAGCAGTCCGCCCTCGAGCAGTTCGGCATCAACCTCACCGACCGTGCCCGCGAGGGCAAGCTCGACCCCGTGATCGGACGCGACAGCGAGATCCGTCGCGTCAGCCAGGTGCTCACCCGCCGCACGAAGAACAACCCCGTGCTGATCGGTGAGCCCGGCGTCGGCAAGACCGCCGTCGTGGAAGGACTCGCCCAGCGCATCGTCGCGGGCGACGTCGCCGAGTCCCTCAAGGACAAGGAGCTGGTCACGCTCGACATCTCCGCACTCGTGGCCGGCGCCATGTACCGCGGGCAGTTCGAAGAGCGGCTGAAGCAGGTGCTCAAAGAGATCACCGAGTCCGACGGTCAGGTCATCACGTTCATCGACGAGCTGCACGTGCTCATGGGTGCGGGCGGCGGCGAGGGCTCCGTGGCTGCGTCGAACATGCTCAAGCCCATGCTGGCCCGTGGCGAGCTGCGCCTGATCGGTGCGACCACGCTCAACGAGTATCGCGAGTTCATCGAGAAAGACGCCGCTCTCGAGCGCCGCTTCCAGCAGGTGTACGTCGGCGAGCCGACGGTCGAGGACACGATCGCGATCCTCCGCGGCCTCAAGGGGCGGTACGAGGCGCATCACGGTGTCACGATCTCCGACAGCGCCCTGGTGGCCGCGGCTGCACTGTCGAGCCGGTACCTTCCTGCGCGCCAGCTTCCCGACAAGGCGATCGACCTGATCGACGAGTCGATGTCGCGGCTCAAGATGGAGATCGACTCGTCGCCGGTCGAGATCGACCAGCTCAAGCGCCAGGTCGACCGGATGAAGCTCGAAGAGCTCGCGCTGAAGCGGGAGAAGGACGCCGCCTCCAAGGAGCGCCTGAGCACTCTGCGTGAGCAGCTCGTGGGCATGGAGCGGCAGCTCGCCGAGCTCGAGGCCCGCTGGGCGCGCGAGCGTCAGGGTCTCAACAGGGTCGGTGAGCTGAAGAAGCAGCTCGACGACGCGATCACCCAGCGCGATCTTGCGATGCGCAACGCCGACTACACGAAGGCCTCGAAGCTGGAGTACGAGACCATCAAGCGGCTGGAGCGCGACATCGCCGAGGCCGAGCAGGCCGAGGCGGCGACCCCCGCCGAACCCCGCATGGTCAACGAGCAGGTGACCGATGAGGACATCGCCGCCGTGATCGCTGCGTGGACCGGC
Organism: Microbacterium sp. BF1; assembly: GCF_019279095.1. Classification (NCBI taxonomy): domain Bacteria; kingdom Bacillati; phylum Actinomycetota; class Actinomycetes; order Micrococcales; family Microbacteriaceae; genus Microbacterium; species Microbacterium sp. BF1. The sequence goes on from NZ_JAGYWT010000233.1 coordinate 1,950, forward strand.
ATCCCCGTCGGGCGTCTGCTGCAGGGCGAGAGCGAGAAGCTGCTGCACCTGGAGAACGAGCTCGGCAAGCGCCTGATCGGTCAGAAGGACGCCGTCAAGGCGGTGTCGGATGCGGTTCGACGCTCGCGCGCGGGCATCAGCGACCCCGGTCGCCCGACCGGTTCGTTCCTCTTCCTCGGACCGACCGGTGTGGGCAAGACCGAGCTGGCCAAGGCCCTGGCCGAGTTCCTCTTCGACGACGAGCACGCCATGGTGCGCATCGACATGTCGGAGTACGGCGAGAAGCACTCGGTCTCGCGGCTCGTCGGTGCCCCTCCCGGGTACGTCGGCTACGAGCAGGGCGGTCAGCTGACCGAGGCCGTGCGGCGTCGTCCGTACAGCGTGATCCTGCTCGACGAGGTCGAGAAGGCGCACCCCGAGGTGTTCGACGTGCTGCTGCAGGTGCTCGACGACGGTCGACTGACCGACGGGCAGGGCCGCACGGTCGACTTCTCGAACGTGATCCTGATCCTGACATCGAACCTGGGATCGCCGATCCTCATCGACCCGGTGCTCGCACCCGATGAGAAGCGCGACCAGGTCATGGCTCTCGTGCGACAGGCGTTCCGTCCGGAGTTCCTGAACCGTCTCGACGACATCGTGATGTTCTCGGCTCTGAGCGAAGACGACCTCGCCCAGATCGTCGAGCTGTCGATCGATCAGCTGCACAAGCGTCTGAAGGACCGCCGGCTCACGCTCGCAGTCACCCCGGACGCCCGGGCGTGGCTCGCCGAGCGCGGGTACGACCCGATGTTCGGCGCCCGACCGCTGCGCCGCCTCATCCAGAGCGAGGTGCAGAACAAGCTGGCCACCGCGCTGCTCTCGGGCGGCGTGCACGACGGTGACACGGTGCGGGTGGATGTGGCCGCCGACGGGATGGGCCTCGTGCTCACCTCGACGACGCCCGAACCCGCGGCCGACGACGATGTGATCGAGGCCGAACTGCTCGAGGACTGAGCTGCTCGAGGACTGAGCATCACCCCCGTGCACAAGAGCGCCGCCCCGGATGAAACCGGGGCGGCGCTCTTGTTCGTGCGGTCCGCGCTCAGGCGCTGAGGATGACCGTCTCGGCGATGGGGCGACGCACGCGCGGGGCGACCTCGCGCTCCTGCAGCACCTCAGGAAGGGCTTCGATGTCGCCGAACTCGCCGACGGCGAAGACGGTGAAGGGCACGAAGCGCTCTTCGAGGTCGGCGAACTCGCGGACGACCTCCGGGTCGAAGCCGCTCATCTGGTGAACGACCAGTCCGTCGTGGTGGGCCTGCACCGAGAAGTGCGCAACGGCCTGGCCGAGGTCGTAGAGGGCGTGGGTGATCGGGGCGCCGGAGGCGTCGGCCGTCTCGGCGATCGCGACCACGAGCACGGCGGCGTTGCCCGCCCATGCCTGGTTGAAGCCCATCAGGGCGTCGACGACCTGCGCGTGCAGTGCCGTGCCACGGCGGGCGACGATGAAGCGCCAGGGCTGCGAGTTGTTGGCCGAAGGGCTCCAGCGGGCGGCCTCGAGGGCGGTGGCGAGCTTGGCCTCGTCGATCGAGTTCTGCGCATCGAAGGCGCGGGGGCTCCAGCGACCGGCGAGAACGTCGAGGACGGGGTGCTCGGTCGGTGCGGTGCGGTCGATGACGGGAGTGCTCACAGAATTGCCTTTCGAAAGGAGTGGATCGGACTCCTTCGTCCGGGTACACGGGGGTGAACAGATGCATGTGCATGCATATTCCCGCTGGGTGCCTCTGCGTCTGCTCAGGGTGGTGCCCGCTCAGACGGGCAGGTTGTGGGATGCTGCGTCGGCCAGCGCGCTGCGCACCGCGCGGATGGAGGGGGCGTCGGCCGACACCCGCCGCGCAGAGGAGAAGATCTCGCGGCG
>NZ_JAGYWT010000234.1:0-3828 GCF_019279095.1 Microbacterium sp. BF1
AATTCGCCGCGCAAGCATCTCCAGCCGCCGAGCTTCCGGCCAGGGGGAAGGATCCAGGGCGACGCCTTCGTCATCGCGTAATATCCGGGTCCTTGGCATAGATGATTGCTGTTGTCGGGCGCGATGCGGCTGACGCCCCGGAACAGGTGTCGAACGTATCCTGTTACAACGAGTCGTAGTACTCCCGGATATACCGTGCCATCAGTGTGCGTCGGTCGGACAGGAACGAGGCGTAGGACGTTGCTGTCGTCGAGCTGAGGCCCGCCGGAACCGCGTTCATCGCGAAGTTCGCGTCGAGGTCTTTCTGAGAGATGATCTCACCCAACCGAAGCTCCCCGGATGTCACCTGAGTGTCGACGATGCCCATGTACTCCGAAGGGGCGCGGTCCTTGATCGCAATGTTGATCGGGGTCTCGGTCAGAGCGTAGTTCGCGATCTGGTTGTAGTCACCGCGGTCGTTGACGCCGCTCTTGATCAGATAGTTCTTCGGTACGACGTGATGAATGTCGCCGACCTCTTCGATCATGCTCGCGATCGTGACATTCTTAGAGAGGAAGCCCTTTGCGCCACTGTGTGCCTGAGCCGCCAGGAAGGTGAGGAAGTACGGGCTGCGCACGCTCGACGATTTCATGTCCATCGGCAGCGCTAATTCCCAGAAGTTCGACGCGAGCTGTGACGCCTCGATATCTTCCAGCGCGCGACGCGCGCCGAGCTCGTCGATCCGCTTGATATCCGCTTCGAACGCCGTCTCGAAGCTCCCTGTGTACCGGCCGGTGAGGATCGACATCACGAACCACTTTCGCACCACGTACTTGATGTCCGCCTCGTTCAGTGCTCCTTCCGAACGCAGCTTAAGGTACAGCGCGTAGGCGAAGTTCAGCGCGTTCTTGGAGCTGATCAGGCGAGGTGCGATGAATCCCGCAGACCGAATTGTGAGGGTGAACTGCTGGAAGTTGCGCTGGTTGACGATCTCCAGCAGAACGCGCTCGAGTCGCTCGAATGACTCGATGGCAAGCTGCTCATCGAACGACCGCGTCTCGAAGTCACGGCCGGAGAGCACGCTCACCAGCGCCGCAACCTTGCCGCGGCCAAACTCCTTGATGCCGGCGACGCGGATCACGTCGGTGTAGCTCGGATCGTAAAGGTCGGATGAGTCGCTCTTGAGCCAGCCGATAGCTTTCAGATAAGGGGAAGCTGCGAAGTCAGCGTCGTTCGTCGCGATGTCGTCGTACACGTGTGGTGCAACCGAGAGATGGCAGAAATAGTCGATGAGCTTTCGGAGATTGGCACCGAACTGACCGTGGCTGGCGATCTTGCTCATTGCGAAGTCGGCGCTACTGAGGGGGACTCCTTTGGAGTTGATTCGGATGAAGATCTCCGTGACCGTTTCGATGTCGAGATCCTCGGCCAGCGTAATGATGCCGACCTGAGCCTGCTTGATGGACGTGAGGCGCTCAAGCGACCGCTGCGCGACTTCGCCATCCACTCCGGGGTTCGCGTCGAGGTAGGCCTTGGTCGCCGAGAAGTTCGGAGCGTTCACGAACTCCGCGACGTCGGAGATCCATGCCGGGTCTCGATCGATGACGGGGGTTAGCGTCGCGAACTTCTCAGTCGATGGGTTGAACGCGATCTTGACGCGCTTGTTGCGATACGACTTGTCAACGACCTGCTGTCCTACAAGGGCAGCTGTCATGGCGGTGATGCGCTGCTGTCCGTCGATCAGGATCTGTCTAAACGCCGACTTCGAGCCGTCTTTCAGGCCGACATCGGCGCTCTGCCACGTGATGAGATACCCGATGGGGAAGCCGTTATAGAGGGAGTCGAGGAGGTCTCGAACCTTGGTTGAGTCCCAGACGAACGGCCGCTGCATCTCGGGGATCGCGACCTGACCGGACTTCACCCATGACAGCAGGGTGTCGACGGGCTGTTGGTGAACGGAATACTTGGCCATGTTGTGGTTAGTCCTTGCAGGTGGTTGCGGGGCCTGTTGGTAAGTCGCGCCGGGTGCGTGGAGCCGATCGCGGGGCCGGTCTCCGCGATGTACGCGTAGTGATGCAGGTAATGGAGGCCCTTTGTTCGCCAGTTCCCTGATATCCGTAGAGCGCCTCGCCGGCGTCGCTGGAGGCCGCCAGGATCTCCACAAGACCTCCCGCCTCAGCGGCGCACTCAACGACTTTGCGCGAGTAAGAGCCTCCTTCGCGCAGCGCCCTGTATTGTGCGTCGGCGGCAGGCTGCGGCTGTTCCGGTGTCATGTCTTGATCGTGGCAGACACCAGCGATAGTGCGGGTGAGCGCCACGTATCTTCACGTTCTCGCCGCACTGTGGGCATGATGAAAATGAGGACGGGATGCGTAGGCACCGCCACCAGAGGTTGCTCGCTACGCAAGACGAACGACGCCACCGTCCTCCACGAACCGACCTGTCGCGATCGATCTGTCGATCGTCGCGCTCACGCGCGCCGCAAGGTCGTTCGGCGTCCGCATCCATCCGAAGGCGCGAGAGGTCGCAAGCACTAGATCCGCCCGTGTGGCACCGGCCATCGACCCAATTAGTCGTTCTATGGCCGCACTGAATTCAGATTCGTGCACCTGCGACGTGCTTCGTCCACCTGCTGTCCGCACCGGTCGGGATTGAGCTCCGGCCACCAGCACAAAATCGCCATCGACCGGAAGCTCCGAGAGCTCGATCGCGGCCTCCAGCGTGCGCAGCGCCCGTTTGTTGACCCGATCGATGTGAGACTCCGCGCGAAGCCGCGTCTTCAAGGTGTCGATATGCACGGGCGCTTCAGCCTCGGCGACTGTTCGAACGAAATCGACGAGATGCGGAGCGTTGTATGACTCGGTCCAGTCGAGAGCACGAAGTCGGAGGCCAGAAGCCTCCGCATAGTCCATCACCCACTCGGGCCGAGTGCCGGCGACGAGATCGGGCGTCTCCTCGACCAGCACGACGGCGGGAGCGCTGACGTGCCTGCCACCCAACCGGCCGGCTGGGGCTTCGGCCTCCAGCTGCTGCAGCAGATCTCGCAGTTTCGCTTCTTCTGTGGATCGGTTGCGATACCAATCAGTTCCCCAGATGTGGTGGATCCGCCATCCAAGGCCGACCAGGATGTCATGACGGAGTCGGTCCCGATCCCGCGCCGATTGGGCGGAGTGATACATCGCGCCGTCGCACTCGACACCGAGCATGAACACTCCAGGCGCAGAGGGATGCTTGACTCCGATGTCGATGCGGAACCCAGACACACCCACCTGTGGCTGCACGTCGTAGCCCCATGACCGGATCGAGCTGATCACAGCGTCTTCGAACGGAGAGTCCGTTCCTAGTCCCTCGGGGCCGAGTTCGATCGAGAGCGCCGCGGGACCACGCTCGGCGTAGTCGAGATAACGGCGGAGGTGTCTGCCGCCCGCGCTCGGGATGTCGCCGATGTCTCCTGCGCTCATGGATGACACCACCTCCGTAAGCTCCTTCGCCCGCGTGATCGCGACGTTCAATCGCCGCTCTCCGCCCTTCTTGTTGATCGGCCCGAAGTTCTTGTACACGGTGCCCGAGTCATCAGGCCCGTATCCGATCGACATGATCATCACATCGCGTTCGTCGCCCTGAACTTCTTCCAGGCTCTTCACGAAGATGCCGTCGAGGCGGCTCTCGGCGAAGCTGTTCTCGAGATCGGGACGCTCGCCTCGGAGCACTTGAAGCGCGTTCGAGATCGCGTCTCTTTGAGCTGCCGACATGGCGACGACGCCCACACTCTTGCCGGGTCGACTATCAAGGTGGTGAATCACTCGCTCGGCGACGTAGCGAGCTTCCAATGGGTTGTCCTGTCCCTGC
>NZ_JAGYWT010000235.1:0-3790 GCF_019279095.1 Microbacterium sp. BF1
AGGCCCACGAGAACGCGCGCCGTGACTTCACCGCAAATCACGGCCACGAGCCCACCCCGCAGCCCCCCGAGCAGCTGCGCGACACCTGGCGACGCGCTGCGACTGCACCAGGTCGTGACGAGCGCCTCGACGCCGCCCGCCGGCACGTCGACGACAGCCGAAAGAAGCTCGAACACCTCCAGCGCGACCCAGCCCCAGCCCGACCCACAGCCCCGACTCCCGGCACGCCTGCACAGGAACGCGCAAAGGATGCGCAGTACCTGCAGGACAGAAAGCAGCTCGAACAGCGTCGTGCAAAGAGCCCCGAGCTCCGTAGCCCGCGAACACCGACACGAGGACTCGAGCGCTGAGTGACACACTCGGCCAGTGCATGCCGGCACAACCCGTGAGGCTCGGCCACAAACCGGGCGGGCAGCGGTTACACGGACGCTCGACGGGTGGCGCGCAGCGGCAGGTAGGTAGCCGCTTACAACGCGACAGGCGCAAGTACCATCACCACGATGTATGGACTGGGGAAGGTGGTCTCGCCTCCCGTCGGGAGGCTCAGCCGGACCACCACTCACGGATTCGGCAGCAGAGCGCCTCCCGGGACCCGGTCGACTCACCTTGCGAGAGCGTAGGGAATCGTCACGTCCGTTCGACGATCGGGGCGCGGGCATCGAGCAGCCGCGGTACAGATAGCCAAGTGGACACTTGCTCGAGTGGCCCTCGTCTGGCGAACATGAGCCACGCGGACGCCCCGACCTGACAAACGAAGAGCGTCATTCCAAGCGTGGCGATGCTCTGCAGCCCTCCTACACCGGTGGACTGGACGATGATCGAGATAACAATCACATGGACGGTGTACACGCTTAGAGGGACGACTCCCATCGCGAAGATGATTCGTCCGTAGCGAGCGTGACGTCGATTTAGGTCGAGTGCCCGCAGCACACGGACGAGACCCCATACAGACACAAACGCAGCACCTCCTGCGGCAACGTTCTCAACGACCACCCCCAAAGGATCAGGCAGCTCCAGCAGCGTAGACACCGTGGCGCCTGCTAGCGCGAGCACTCCGATCCAGCAGGCCATCCGGGTTGCCAAGGGAGAGAAGAATCCGCACCTTGTCAGCACGATGCCGAGCAGGACGTACGCCATCCACACGACCGCTGGATATTGCCCGAGCACCAGCCAGGATGCGAGCAGCTGAAGGTATCCGGGAAGGATCACGCCGTCGAGCGCCAGGTATGTCAGCCAAACCACGATCGGCCCAACCGCGGCTATGACGATCGCCGTGAGAAGCAAGGTCCGCCAACGCGCGAAGAGTAGGGGTATCACCAGTAGGAAGTAGACGCCGTAGTAGTCGAGGATAATAACCACTCCGGACGCGAATGTTCCTAAGAACAGCCCAAGCGCGATTAGGAAAATGCCGCGGATTCCAATGCGTCGAGACATTTCGCGTTTTTGGGAAGGTAAGTTCACGCCAGAGGATATGATCCCAAGCGCGACACCGTCTAGCAGTGCAAAGAGAAGCTGAGGCCGGTTTGATTCGCAAAGAATGCCGATGATGGGTATCGAACTTAGCTCTGCCGGCGGCACGGTGTGCAGCAGAATCATTCCGATGATAGCGGCAGTGCGCGCCGCGTCTACTCCGAGAAATCTGCCCATCGCATCGATTCGTAGTCGTGTTGTAGATTAGGTTCATGGCCAAGGTAAAGACTCGTCTTGCGACTGGGATCTTCTGGGTGACCGCGGCTGCGGCCGCGGCGGCACTTGCCACCTACTTCCTGTCAGTGCAGGTACTCACGGAAGCGAACAGGCGAGCCTTCGCCAATCGACCTGAAGTAGAGAACTGGGCGCTCCCTCAGGTGGGGACCGAAGGCCCTTCTTTGATCAACGCGCTTGGCGTAGCCGCCATCATCATCGCGGTTGCCGCGATCTTCTGGGGCATCCGCGGAGCGCGTCAGCCGCGGCACGCCTGAGCACCAGCGGACTGGGCGCATACCCGTGTGCAATGCGCATCAGCCCGTCATGGCTGATGCTGTCCGGCGGTTCTAGTCGAGTCCTGCAAGCGACCTCGCGCACTCTTGCGCCTGTCGTTCCCCGTCGTCGAGGGCATCCCAGGCTGATTGGACGCTTGCCACATCTTCTTCGCTTCCACCCATGTCTTCGACTTCCTCAGTGGTCATAAGGATGCCGCTGTCAGCGTTGTCGACGATGTCCTTGCCCGCCAGGAAGATTTCGGAGCTGACGCAGCTGTCTGGGCGCGAATCGGCCTCGTGGCCCCCGCACCCAGACAGCATGCAACCCATAGTCAGCAGCGCAAGCGCTGCGAGAACCGGCCGCTGTCGGCTCACACCTTCTTCCAGATCCCCACCGGGCACGGGCGCCCGAGCGGGTCAGCGTCACGAAGCGTGGTATCGCCGAAGAGACGGTACTTCACACCCTTGACGATCTTGTAAGTGTTGTTCCACCCGGGCAGCACAAGGCACGCGTTGGGGTTGAACGTGCTCTTCACTGCTGCCGCCTGCGGCTCGGCTGCAACCGCAGGCGCACCTGCGGACACGGCCAACGCCGCGGCCAAAACGAGTGCCCCGGCGAGCGACCTGATCTGGAACCTGTTTCGCATTATGCTTCTCATTTCTCGTTCATATTTGAGGGTCAGTACGGGCTTGTGGCGCTGTACCAGTAGGTGGGCTTGAGCGCCGACTTGGCGCACGCCATGGTCGGGTGGTATCCCAATGACTTCATTGCTGTCTGATGCGCCTGACAAGCCTTGAGAGTCGGGAAACTGCCGAAGACGTCAATCGTTCCCGCTGACGCAGGCGATGCAGTGAGAAGCGCACCCAGAAGCGCGGCAGTGACGACAGCCGAATACATGATCTTCTTCATGTATAGGAACGTATACGCGGCCAGCAGGCCCGGAACAGCAACTGCACTTGTCATTTCCCCATTACTAAAGTCGCAACTGCACTTTCTGGACCAATCGGGGAAGGGGTGAGAAAATATTTCGCCAGACTTCTGCGTGGTCTGGGCTCGTTTCTGTATGGGGGAATATCAATGACGTCACCTGTAATCGATCTCTTAGCGATTGCACTGAGCAAGTACAGGAAGGACAACCGGCTTACGCAAGAGGCCGCAGCAGAGCGCGTCGGCTGCTCGATACCTACGTACCGCAGCCTTGAGCAGCCTTCGCCTCGCCCGGGGATGCTGCCCGACCCAAAGTTGAGCACTTTGATGCGGGTGTTCGTGATGCTGGGACTTGACCAGGGGATTGTCGAGGTTCTCGCGTCTGATGTCCGTGACCTACCAGATGCTCTCGACGCAAGTCGTGAACGGAAGGACGACATCGGCCTGCTCTAGGAAGGTGGCTGGCTCAACCCGACGAGATTAGCCTCGGGCAGATGGGCGAGAGCGCGGCTCACGGTGGGGGGATGGTGGCGCTTCTTGGCTGAGGATGGCGGAGTGGATTTGGCGAGAGGGAAACCCCCAGCGCACGGGCCTCCGCCTGCCGCCGGGCGAAGAGGCATTGCCACGACAGCGGCACCAGCCTCGAGCCGTCCGGATGGGATTGCTGCGCGCGACGTCGGATGTCCTCGCGAAACTAGGGCACAGTGAGTCACGAAGCACGGTGTCGAGAGGGGGCAGCTCTTGAGTGGCAATAACGTCTGGGCCGTCGACGACTGTTCTTCCCAAGGAGGTTGTGGGCAGCGTGGCCTGATGGAATGAGGTGAGGACCTCCGGTATCGATATGGGCTACCACACTCATTCGATCGACAGAGGTCCTCATGTCTTACGTTACCCATGCTCG
>NZ_JAGYWT010000236.1:0-3790 GCF_019279095.1 Microbacterium sp. BF1
CGCAATTCGCGCGGATCAGTGAAGGAAGTCGGGCCAACCAGCAAGCGCACGAGTCCGCGACACAGCGGGCGACCGGCAAGTGCCTCCTCATCGGTCTGGCGTTCGTCGGAGTGTGGACGCTTGTCCTGCGTGAGGATGTCGATGCAGTACTTGTCTTCGTCGACCATCCGTGCGATCCCTCGCACCTGACCCTCGACGCGACTCAACCGCTTACGCAGATCAGCCTTGTTGTCGGTGCACCCGTTCATGATTAAAACATACCCCCTGGGGGTATCCAACTCAAGGCCAGTCGTGTGCATTCCCGCGTGACTGGTAGCTCTAGCGGTGCGAGTCCGACGAGAACTCGTGCGCCTGCCGTAAACGATCGTTTGCGGCGCGGTCGTCGACGTCGACGACCCGGTGCGCGACACGCCGAGGAATGATCCGCCGAAACCCCCTGCCGAAACCGAAACGCGCCGGAACGTTGGCAGTACCGTTTTCGGCATGGCACATGAAGTCGGATACGCCCGGGTCTCGAAGCGGGAGCAGAACCCCGGAGCACAGGAGGCCGAACTGCGCGCCGTCGGCTGTGAACGAGTGTTCGTCGACCACGGCGAATCCAGCCGCGTTACCGATCGCCCACAGTGGCTTGCCTGCCTTGACTACCTCCGCCCGGGGGACACGCTCAAAGTCCGCCGCCTCGACCGGCTCGCAGGCAGTGAGCGCATCCTGATCGAGACGCTGCAGGACCTCGACGCACGACAGGTGAACATCGTGAGCCTGACCGAGCCGATGATCGACACCACAACCCCGATGGGTCGCGCCCTCTACGGCATCGTGGCCGTGTTCGCCCAGCTGCGCGTGGACACCATCCGAGACAACACGCAGCGCGGCCTCGACTACGCACGCAGCCAGGGCCGCGTCGGCGGCCGCCCGAGCGTAATGACGCCGGAGCGGATCGCGACCGCAGAGCGCATGCGCGCCGAGAGACAGAGCTGGGAGAGCATCGGCCGTGTGCTCGGAGTGGGAGCGACTAGCGTGCGTCGGGCACTCGGGCGCGCACGGTGAACCAGGCGGCGCGAGCTGGGTAGATATCTTGACAACATGCTTAAGAACATCAGTGGGTGGATCGACAAGAAAAAGATGTGGGTGGCGGGTGGCGCTATTGCGGGGCTTGTGGGCGCGCTGGTGCTGTTCAAGGACCCCGTGACGGCCGTCTGGACGGCCGGGGTGGCTGGTGCCCTGCTCCTCGTGAAAGAGATTCTTGCTGGCCTTGGTGCGGCAAGGGCAGCTGATGAGTTGGACAAGCTCGAGGACGAACTGGACAAGCTCGAGGACGAACTGGACAAGCTCGAGGACGAGCTGGACAAGCCAGAGGGCGCTGTCGAGTTGGACAAGCCAGACGGCTGTGGCGACAAGGCTTCGCAGCGACGAGTAGCTATTGAGAAGCGACGAGCAACTATCGAGAAGAGCAAGCGCAACTTTGACGTATGGTCGTCGGTCTGCGGAATGTTCGCAGCGATCCTGGGCGTGCCGGCCGTCGTGGCTGTTGTCGGGCAGCTTGTGAAGTAACCAGGGGGGTGATAGAAGCATCTATCACCCCCCTGATAGAATGGTCTGTAGGAGGTGGTCGAAATGACGATCGCAGAAGTCCCAGCGGAGGCCCGCGCAGCAGTGCTCGCGCGCCGCCGAAAGGAAATCGACGAGTTGGATTACCGGCGTGAACTGCGCCGACTTGGAGAGCACGGCTACAGCCAGCGGGATATCTCGAAGTGGCTCGGGATCGCGCAGCCGTCCGTGCTCAGCGCACTACGCACGGCCGCGAAGGTGGCGATGCCCCTGGACGGTTTCTCCGGCGCGACGCCCTACGAGATTTGCCAGCGCTACGCCGCCGGCTACATCAGTCGGCCGCAGCTCGTCGACGAGCTCACCAGGTTCCCCTACGTGAAGGGCGGCCAGACGGATGGGTATGACTCCCTCATCGTTGACCCGGCCGGCACGTGGTCGGAGGTAGACGACGCGGTGCGGCGCGGACTCATCGAGGACGACGTGTACGAGGAAGTGTTCAACCGTCGTCACGGACTCGAGCAAGAGCAGCCCGCGGCGGAGCCGAGGATGATCGAGGCACCCGACAATCACAAGCAGCTCACCGCCAGCATCTTGGCTAGTGGAGCTTTGTTCACTGGGTCTTTCGTTGACCTGCCCGATTACCTCTATGAAAGCGACGAGGGAGTCTACGTAGGCGAGGCAAAGGTCACAGTGCCTCGCAGCGCTCTGACGGGAGAGTGGATCGCCCACGACGGCGCGGATGGTCGCTACATCGAATACTCATTTGATCGGGTTGTCGATAAGACTGGGGCGCCGAGCGCCGGCCGCGTTCGGAGGAAGTAGCGCGTGGTTTCTGACGCAGTAGCTCGCCACATGGAAACCGTGCGGGAGCTATCCAAACCCGGTCAGGCGCTCGCGCCGAATGCGGCTACGGCGACCATGAACAATCCTGCGTGGTGGATCGACGGTGAGGCTACGCTCTCGCGCCGACGCCTTCACACTCGACTCTTGACCGAGGCACGCGAAGAGGCTCCCGACGTCGAGCAGCAGTATCGAGCGATCGTTCTTGCTGGACCGCCAGGAGCCGGCAAGAGCACGGTTCTGAAGGACGTGCTCGGTGAGCACCGAGGCAAGTACCTCGTGATCGACGCCGACGAGTTCAAGCGCTCCCTTCTGCGCGAGGCGCAGGCGGACGGCAGCTATAGCCAGTGGCTCATGCCTGCCGCTATTCGCGAGCGCGAAGCGCAGGGCGAACGGTTCTTTCCGCTCGAGCTGGCATCTCTCGTCCACGAGGAATCGTCCTACCTCGCGAAGAAGCTCCGCGCCGACGCGATCGATGCGGGAGACAACATCGTGATCGACACCGTGCTTAGCAATGAGACGGACGCCCTGGCGCTCGGTGAGCGCCTGCGCGACGCCGGCTACGACGTCCGGGTGATCGACGTCGAGGTTCCCTACGAGCTGTCGGAGGAACGCATCCGCAGCCGGTGGGAGCACTCCTACGCGACCGCGCTTGAAAGCGGCGATTCGCTCGGCGGTCGCTGGGTTCCCAGCGAGTATGCGCGCGAGGTGTTCCACGGTCCCGGCGGACTATCGAAGCCGGAGGCCGCAGCGCGTTCGCTGGCTGAGCAGTGCCCCGCCGTGGGTCGATACCGAGTGTTCCGCACAACCCTCGAAGAGGCTCGTGCAGCAGAGGTAGAGGGTCGGCCTGCGAGAGCTACTGTCGAGGTCGACAAGACCCGCAGTGCGCGGGCCGCCAACCTCGTTGATTCGCCGCTGGCCGGCACCCAGAACCGGGCAGCGGTCGCTCGCCCCGCCAGCGTCCAGCGGACCCCCATGACCAACGGTCCTGAACGTCACTAACCGTTCTTCCCCCTTCTCCTGATACAAAGCCGAACCACACGAGGAAACCCCCTGTCAGGGGTGAGGCCCCGCCTCATCGCGAAGCGACGCGCAGCGCCCTTGACAGGGGGTGACTCTGTCACTCTGATTTGGCCCAGGGATGTCGCTTTGGTCTGGCCCATGTTGCGACGCGCCGGGGTGTTCATGTCGGTTTGATTTGGCCCACCCCCGCCACGGTGGTCCTCAGTCGGTTTGTTTCGAGTGAGGAGGGCCGGGTCTGATGCAGGAACAGGTGACATCTAGCGTGGCTAGCCGAGATGGCTGGCCTGGAAGGATGTCATCATGCCCAAGCCGTTTCCCAAGGAGTTCCGCGACGATGTGATCCGCGTTGCGGAGAGTCGTGATCCGGAGGTCACTCTCG
>NZ_JAGYWT010000237.1:0-3779 GCF_019279095.1 Microbacterium sp. BF1
GCGAGCCACGACGCCGCGTGCTGCACGGCGTCCTGGCGGCGGACGCCGTTGATCATGGACGCCAGCGCGACGTTCTCCACTGCCGTCAGCTCGGGGATGAGAAGACCCTGTTGGAAGACGAACCCGAACCTCTCGCGACGCAGACGGGAGCGCGCGGACTCGCTGAGCGCGGTCACCTCGATGGGGGCGCCCTCGGCGGGGCGGAAGACGACGCTGCCGGCATCAGGCGCCGTGATTCCAGCCAGCACGTGCAGGAGCGTCGTCTTGCCGGAGCCGGAGGCGCCCATGATCGCCACGGATTCGCCTCGATGGATCGCCAGATCGACGCCGGCGAGAGCGCGCGTGGTCCCGAAGGTCTTGATGAGGGCGTGGGCTTCGATCACGGGAGTGTTCATGCTTCCAGCCTCGCCACCCGCCGCGGTGCCGTCATCGCTCCGGCGGATGACGGTGCGGACCCGACGTCATCCCGAAGAATGAGATCGGGTCCGCGCGCTCGTCAGATCATCTTCTGCCACGCCCCGGCGTACGAGACGGGCACGAAGCCGATCGCCTCGTTGATGCTCAGCATCGGCCTGTTCTCCTCCGCATTGAAGGTCGAGACGACGGTGGAGTGCGGCATCAGCTCGCGCCAGCGAAGCAGGTTCGCGCACTTCACGATCGTGCCCAGACGATGCCCGCGGTGGTCCTTGCGCACCAGGGTGCCGTACTGTTCCGTGACACCGGTGCGGTCCGCGGCGATGACCAGCTCGTTGTAGGCGACGAGCTCTCCCGTCGGAACGTGCTGTACCGCGACCACGGAGACGGCTTGACCGGAGCTCAGGATCCTCGCCTCCCGGCGGGCGACGCGATCGGCGTCCCAGCTCTCCTCGGCGAAGTCCATGTCGCCGCTCGGCGCATCCGTCGACAGCCGGGCGAGGACGTCCGCGAAGCCGTCCCGGAGTTCGGGCGGAGTCGGCATATCCCATTCGAGGACGCGGTAGTCGGGGCCGGCGAACGCGGTCGCGTCCGTCAGCGCTGCGCGCAGGGGAGCGGGGTCCGCGTGGAGGTCGTACTCGCTGTTGCGCTCGACCTGCTCGAGCACGTAGCCGTCGCTCTCGACGAGGTCGGAGAGCGGAGTCGCCGGGATCCGTCCCCACTTCGTGCGCGGCACGAGCATGCGCTCAGTGCCCTCCGGACGATGCAGCGTCCAGGTCTGCAGGACGTTTCGATCATGTACCCGCGCCTCGGCTTCTGCCTGCGCGAGCAGGGCATCCTCGATGCCCTGCCCCCAGTATTCGCGCGGCACCAGCAGGTCGAACTCGATCGCGTGAGCCTCATCTTCGAGGGCGATGCAGATCGTGATCATGCCGACGATCTGCCCGTCGATGCGGGCGACGAACCCCCGGTGGAGTGCGTCTGTCTGGTCCTGCCATCCGGGCAGCATCTGCTCGGCTGTGGAGGCGAGATCGGGGAGGCCGACCAGTTCATCGCAGATCTGGCGGTTGAGTGCGGCGCAGGCGCGGAAGTCGGCCGCGTCATCGGCGTCCAGGGAGACCGGCACGATCAGCGGCGTGATCGTCGGTTCGACGGTCGTCATGTGATGTTTCCTTCGTAGGTGTTTCCAGCGGGTGAGCTCCGCGACGGGCGGAGCGGGGGAGAGTGCCGGCGGTGAGGCCCCGGCGATGGTTCCCCGCCGCCGCCCGCACGGAGCAGGCGGGGGTGGGGAACCATCGGAGGAGAGACGAGCATCACCGACGCCCGATCATCAGCGCATTCCGCGCTGCAGGTCGAACATCAGCAGTGCCTGGGATTCCGCGGCGGAGCGATGACGCTGCTCACCGAGCAGAAGCATGTCTGCCGGATCGATGTGCAGGCCGCGGCGCGGACGCCGGGGGCGCTGCGCCCTCTGGAAGAGCCAGAGGCCGATCCGGAGGGAGAGACGATCTGCGAGCGACAGGCGACGCAGCTCGTCGGGGTGGGGGATCTGGAGGACCTCGCGGTCCTCGATATCGGGCGGGTGGATGTCGCTGCGATGCAACGTGGTGTTCACGATGGTTCCTTCGAGAGAAAGGCGGCGATGGATGCGGAAGCACCGCACGTCGACCGAGGAAGCGGCCAGGAGCGATGCGGAAGAACGCGGGGCGACGGGGTCACGCAAAAGTGGCCCCGCACGCGGGGATGAGCCGGGACCTGGGATGCAGGTCAGCAGACGGGGCGCGGAAGAGCCGACCGGATAGAGCCCACTACGGGCACGGAATCTCGGTGTGCGGTTCTACGAGAGAGCGCTGATGCGGACGCCGGCGGTTACCGAGAACGCGTGGCGCGGCGCGAAGTGCGCGGGCGCGGCGAGGCCAGTGGCCTGTGCGTTGAGCTGAGTCGTAATCATCGGTAACCTCCTTTCGTGTGGCGATCCGGACGCAACCGTAGCGAATCCAGCGGGCGGGCGTCAAGCACATGTGGTCCCGCTCGGCGTGTCGTCTGGTGCTCGAGTTCTCTCGCCGCCCGCGCGGGATAAGGCTGAAACCGCGTGATTCCGGTAGCGTAGCCGCGTGATTCTCCCCGGACGAGCGGTGCCCGCATGCATCTGAAGAGCCTGACTCTCAAGGGGTTCAAGTCGTTCGCGCAGCCGACGAGTTTCGTCTTCGAGCCCGGTGTCACCTGCATCGTCGGTCCGAACGGCTCGGGCAAGTCGAATGTCGTCGACGCCCTGGCCTGGGTGATGGGCGAGCAGGGTGCGAAGACGCTGCGTGGCGGCAAGATGGAAGACGTCATCTTCGCCGGAACGTCGACGCGCGGTCCGCTCGGTCGCGCCGAGGTGCAGCTGACGATCGACAACGCCGACGGCGCGTTGCCGATCGAGTACGCCGAGGTGACGATCAGCCGTACGCTCTTCCGCAACGGTTCCAGTGAGTACGCGATCAACGGCGAGGGATGCCGTCTCCTCGATGTGCAGGAGCTTCTGAGCGACTCCGGCCTGGGCCGCGAGATGCACGTGATCGTCGGCCAGGGCCGTCTCGACACGGTGCTCCAGGCGTCTCCGGAAGATCGCCGCGGGTTCATCGAGGAAGCGGCGGGAATCTTGAAGCACCGCCGACGCAAGGAGAAGACCCTCCGCAAGCTCGATGCGATGGAGACCAACCTCACCCGCCTGAGCGACCTCGCCGGCGAGATCCGCAGGCAGCTCAAGCCGTTGGGACGCCAGGCCGAGATCGCCCGGGAGGCGCAGACGATCGCTGCGGTCGTGCGCGATGCCAAGGCTCGTATCTTCGCCGATGACGTCGTCGCCCTGCGCGCCGCACTCGCGGATCACACGCGCACGGAGCACGAGCGCCACACCGAGCGGCTGGTGCTCTCAGACCAGGCCGAGACCGTGCGCGCGAGCATCGCGCGACTGGAGCAGGATCAGAATTCCGTCGCCGTCGACGAGGCACGCAGCGTGGCGTTCGGCCTCGAGCAGGTGCAGGAGCGCATGCGTGGCCTCTTCACGCTCGCGAATCAGCGGCTCGCCCTCCTCGGTACCGAAGACGACGACGCCGCGGTCACCGCGGTCACGGTCACGCAGGCCACGATCGACGAGGCCAAGGAGGAGATCGATCTGATCTCGGCCGGTCTCGGAGATGCCCAGGATGCGGCGGCAGCGGCCAGTCGCGAAGTGGTGCACGCGCGTGCCGAACTCGACACGCTCGACGTCGACATCGCCGAGCAGAGCGCCCTCGTCTCCGCATACGACATGCGGGTGTCGGCTCTGCGCGGAACTGCGGATGCCGCCGCATCCGCCCTCGCTGCTGTCCGGGGAGCGG
>NZ_JAGYWT010000238.1:0-3775 GCF_019279095.1 Microbacterium sp. BF1
AAGTGACTACCGAGACGCAGGATTCCGTCGTCCGTGACGGCGTGCACTACCACCAGTTCGACATCGTCATCGTGGGAGCCGGTGGGGCGGGCATGCGTGCCGCCATCGAGGCGGGCCCCGGGGCAAAGACCGCCGTGATCTCCAAGCTCTACCCCACGCGCTCGCACACCGGTGCGGCGCAGGGCGGTATGGCGGCGGCCCTCGCGAACGTCGAAGAGGACTCCTGGGAGTGGCACACCTTCGACACCGTCAAGGGCGGTGACTACCTCGTCGACCAGGACGCGGCCGAGATCCTCGCGAAGGAGGCCATCGACGCGGTCATCGACCTCGAGAACATGGGCCTCCCCTTCAACCGCACGCCCGAGGGCAAGATCGACCAGCGCCGCTTCGGCGGGCACACCGCAGAGCACGGCAAGACCCCGGTCCGCCGCGCCTGCTACGCCGCCGACCGCACCGGTCACATGATCCTGCAGACGCTGTTCCAGAACTGCGTCAAGCTCGGCATCAACTTCTTCAACGAGTTCTACGTCCTGGATCTGCTCACGGTGAAGGACGCCGACGGCAAGACCCAGGTCTCGGGCGTCGTCGCCTACGATCTCGCGACCGGCGAGCTGCACGTCTTCCAGGCCAAGGCCGTGATCTTCGCGACCGGCGGTTTCGGCAAGATCTTCAAGACGACCTCGAACGCGCACACTCTCACCGGCGACGGCGTCGGCATCGTGTGGCGCAAGGGACTCCCCCTCGAGGACCTGGAGTTCTTCCAGTTCCACCCGACCGGCCTCGCCGGTCTCGGCATCCTCCTCACCGAGGGCGCACGAGGAGAGGGCGCGATCCTGCGCAACGCCTCGGGTGAGCGCTTCATGGAGCGCTACGCCCCGACCATCAAGGACCTCGCCCCGCGCGACATCGTCGCCCGCTGCATGGTGCAGGAGGTCCTCGACGGCCGTGGCGCCGGTCCCCACAAGGACTACGTGCTGCTGGACTGCACGCACCTGGGAGCCGAGGTTCTCGAGACCAAGCTCCCCGACATCACCGAGTTCGCCCGTACGTACCTGGGCGTCGACCCGGTCGTCGAGCCCGTGCCCGTGATGCCCACCGCGCACTACGCCATGGGCGGCATCCCGACCAACAACGACGGCGAGGTGCTCGCGGACAACACCACCGTCGTCCCCGGCCTCTACGCCGCCGGCGAGTGCGCCTGCGTCTCGGTGCACGGCGCGAACCGCCTCGGCACCAACTCGCTCCTGGACATCAACGTCTTCGGAAAGCGTGCCGGCCGCAACGCCGTCGAGTACGTCAAGACCGCCGAGTTCGTGCCGCTCCCCGAGAACCCGGCGGCATTCGTGTCGGGCATGCTCGAGGACCTGCGCAACAACCAGGGCACCGAGCGCATCGCCGTGCTCCGCAAGACCCTGCAGGACGAGATGGACAAGGGCGCGCAGGTCTTCCGCACGCACGATTCCCTCCAGCACGTGCTCGGCGTGATCGCCGAACTGCGTGAGCGCTACAAGAACGTCCACGTCGACGACAAGGGCCAGCGGTTCAACACCGACCTGCTGGAAGCCGTCGAGCTGGGCTTCCTCCTCGACATCGCCGAGGTCGTCGTCTACGCCGCGCAGAACCGCGAGGAGAGCCGCGGCGGACACATGCGCGACGACTTCCCGAAGCGCGACGACGAGAAGTACATGAAGCACACCATGGCCTACCTGACCGGTGACCCGCATTCCTCCACGCCGAGCGATCACATCAAGCTCGACTGGAAGCCGGTCGTCTTCACGAAGAACGAGCAGGGCGAGTTCAACTACCCGCCGATGGAGAGGAAGTACTGAGCATGTCGACCGCCATCGCAGAGGCACCTGCCGACACGACCGAGGAGACCGGCATCCAGTCCTTCGTCGTCACGTTCAACATCCGCCGGTTCAACCCGGAGGTCGACGCCGAGCCGCACTGGGTCGACTACGACGTGGAGCTCTACTCCACCGACCGTGTGCTCGACGCCCTGCACAAGATCAAGTGGGAGGTCGACGGCTCCCTGACGTTCCGGCGCTCCTGCGCCCACGGCATCTGCGGCTCCGACGCCATGCGCATCAACGGCCGCAACCGCCTCGCCTGCAAGACGCTGATCAAGGACCTCGACATCTCGAAGCCGATCTACGTCGAGGCGATCAAGGGCCTGCCGCTGGAGAAGGACCTGGTCGTCGACATGGAGCCGTTCTTCGCGTCGTACCGCGAGGTGCAGCCGTTCCTGGTCGCCAGCTCCGTGCCGGAGAAGGGCAAGGAGCGCATCCAGTCCATCGCCGACCGCGAGATCTTCGACGACACCACCAAGTGCATCCTGTGCGCCGCGTGCACCTCGTCCTGCCCCGTGTTCTGGACCGACGGGCAGTACTTCGGCCCGGCCGCGATCGTCAACGCCCACCGCTTCATCTTCGACTCCCGCGATGACAACGCAGCGGTCCGCCTCGACATCCTCAACGACAAGGAAGGCGTGTGGCGCTGCCGCACCACCTTCAACTGCTCCGAGGCATGCCCCCGTGGCATCGAGGTCACCAAGGCCATCGCCGAGGTCAAGCAGGCCGTGCTCCGCGGGCGTCCCTGACGACGCTTCTGCAGTCACATGCGAACAGGCGGTCCCTTCCGGGGCCGCCTGTTCGCGTATCCGCCACCACTCTCCTCGCCCCCACCTCTTGGGTAGGGTGGGGAGGTGTCCGAACCCGATGGCTCCGAGGCCGAGTCCGGTCGCCTCGATGCGGCCGTCGAGCGCGCGACCGCACTGACACAGCGCACCCTCGGTCTGTTCCCGGTACGGGTCTGGCGCCATTTCCTGCAGCACAACGGATTCCTCCTCGCTGCGGGCGTGAGCTATCAGGCGCTGTTCGCGATCTTCGCGGCGATCTATCTCGTCTTCGCGATCGCCGGGCTCTGGCTCGGTGGCAGCGAGGAGGCGGTGGATGGCCTGATCGCCATGATCAACCGCTACATCCCCAATCTGATCCTCCCTGAAGGCGGTGTCTTCACGCCCGCACAGGTGCAGGAGATCGCGGTCAACACCACGGGGCTGCTGAGCGTGACCGGTCTGATCGCCCTCGGCACCGTGATCTGGACGGCCATCGGATGGGTCACGTTCTCGCGTCGGGCGACGAGGGACATCTTCGGCCTGCCGCCGGACCGGCGCAGCTACGTGCTGCTGAAGGCCAGGGACCTGCTGGCGGCCGTGATCTTCGGTGTCTCTCTCGTCGTCGGCTCACTGCTCAGCTCCGCCAGCGCGGCGGTGCTGAGCTGGCTCCTCAGCCTGCTGGGGTGGGACTCCGGCTCCGACGGGATCAACATCAGCATCCGCATCGGCACCGTGCTGGTGTCCTTCGCCCTGATGTCCGGGGCGCTGGCGGCGATGGTGCGCTTCCTGACGGGAACGTCACTGCACTGGCACGTGATCTGGCCGGGGGCGCTTCTCGGCGGCGGCGCGATGACCATCCTCCAGTACGGGGCCGGATTCCTGCTGAGCTACACGCCCTCCAACCCGCTGCTCGCCACGTTCGCCATCTTCATCGGGCTCCTGCTGTGGTTCCGTGTGAACGGGGTGGTGATGCTGGTGGCGTCCTCCTGGATCGCAGTCGCCGCGCAGGATCGCGATCTGCCTCTGTTGACCCTCACGGAGGCCGAACGCCGCGTGGCCGAGTATGAAGCGCTGTTGACGGCGGCGCGCATCCGGGTGCGCAAAGCCCACGCCGCCCGCGAGAGTGCGCCGTGGTACCGCGCCTGGGCTGCGGAGAGG
>NZ_JAGYWT010000239.1:0-3766 GCF_019279095.1 Microbacterium sp. BF1
GCTCGATCTCGCAAGACCGGTGGTGCTGTGTCGATGGGGGTCACCCGAGGGGATCATGGCTCTTCGAGCTCGCCGGGGGACATGCGCATGAACGACTGGTTGCAGACCTGGATGGATGCCGGGGAGACCTCGGTCCCCACGCTCCGAGCGCGCTCTGGGTGCGAGGGCGTACCGAACTGCTCACCCGCGAACCTCACGTGTCGATCGTCGGGGCGCGAGCATCCAGCGGCTACGGCGAACACGTCGCGACAGAACTGGCCGGTGATCTCGCTGCTACCGGGGCGGTGATCGTCTCGGGCGGTGCCTACGGGATCGATGGTGCAGCGCATCGAGCGGCTCTCGGCGTACAGGGTGCGACCATAGCGTTTCTCGCTGGGGGAGTGGATCGTGCCTACCCGGCCGGACATCAGTCGCTCCTGAGACGAATAGCGGAGGAGGGGGCGCTCGTGAGCGAGCCGCCCTGCGGCGCGGCGCCCACGAAGTGGCGGTTTCTTGCGAGAAACCGTCTGATTGCGGCGCTCGGGCACGCGACGGTCGTCGTCGAGGCAGGGTGGCGCAGCGGATCATTGAACACCGCCGGTCACGCGGCTGCTCTCGGTCGCCCTCTGGGTGCTGTCCCCGGGCCTGTGACCTCGGCTTCTTCGGCCGGATGTCATCGTCTCCTGCGCGAGTATGACGCGCAATGCGTCACCTCAGCCCGGGAGGTGAGAGAACTGCTCGGCTCGCTCGACGACGGATACGAGCAGGGAGCGCACGTCCGGGAGTCGAGCCATACCCGTGTTCTCGACGCCCTGGGAACCAGGTCGCGACTGCCGATAGATGAGGTGGCCCGTCGCTCTGGTTTGTCGCCGGATCGCGTCCGGACGGTGCTCGGCCTCCTGCACCTGGAGGGGGACGTCGCACTCGACGGCGGGGGGTGGTATCGAGCGCCCGCGTCCCCATCGCGCTGATTGCCGGGCATCTCGACGGCGAGGCTGCCTGAGACATCTGGGGAGCGGTGCAAGCTGGAGTCATGGATCTCGCGACCGCGGCAGACGAGTTCGCCGATCACCTGGAGCGGGTGCGTCGGCTGTCTCCCGCGACCGTGAAGGCCTATCGATCCGACCTGCGCGACCTCGACGCATCGGCAGGGGGCGTCCCGCTCGAAGCCGTCGATTTGGAGGTTCTGCGGGATTGGCTCTGGCGTGCGACGCAGCGGGGTGATGCGCGATCGACGCTGGCGCGGCGGGCAGCCACGGCCCGATCGTTCTTCAGCTGGGCGCAGGAGCGCGCCCTCATCGCCCATGACCCGAGCCCGCGTCTGGTCGCGCCGAAGAAGGGGAGGACGCTCCCGACGGTCGCCTCACGAGACGTGATGTCCGCGCTCCTCGACACGCTCCGCGCTGCGGCAGAGGAGGGGGACGCGCTCGCGCTGCGGGACCACGCGATCCTCGAGCTGCTGTACGGCTCCGGTATCCGCGTCTCGGAACTGTGCGGATTGGACATCGACGACCTCGATCTCGATCGCGGCACTGCGCGCGTGCTCGGCAAAGGAGCTAAGGAGCGCGTGGTTCCTTACGGCTCGCCCGCGCGGGACGCGCTCACCGCGTATCTGACACGCGGAAGGCCGGTTCTCGTGGCCAGGTCGCGGACGTTCACCGCCGCAGTGATCCTCGGAAGCCGGGGGGCGAGAGTGGGACCGCGCACCGTGTACGAACTCGTCGCACGTGAGCTCGCTCCGATCGTCGGCACGGAGACGATCGGCCCTCATGCCTTGCGGCACACCGCTGCCACGCACCTTCTCGACGGTGGAGCCGATCTCCGGGCCGTGCAGGAGATCCTCGGACATGCGAGCCTCGGAACGACGCAGATCTATACACATGTCTCCACCGAGCGGCTGACTGCGACCTATCGGCTCGCCCATCCGCGGGCGTGAGCCGGCGTCTCCCGCGCACCTTCGCTCAGCGTGCGAGGCAACACGGGAGAAGCACGGCGCGAGGAACCTCGCCGAAGAAGAGCATGGGGTTCACGTAGTCGCCATTGCGTCGAACACCGAGGTGCAGTGCGCCGGGTGAGGTGTGTCCGCCCACGTCGACGAATCCGATCTCCTCGCCGGAGACCACGACGTCACCCGGAACCAAGGGGGAGCGAAGCGGTTCGAATGTGGTCACCAGTCCTACGTGCTGGCCAGGATGCTGTTGACGCTCGGCTCCTGAACCGTGCCCGATCCGGGGCGCTGACGCCGGTCACTCGAAGCCGGGATAGTCCTGCAGCCTCGTCTGGAACTCCTCGCGATCGGCTTCGCTGAGCACGGCGCTCGCGATCACGGTCAGCTGCAGGCCTTCGAGAGGCTCGCCGGTACGGGCGTTCTGCGCTTCGCGGGCGGCCAGGAATCCGCCGTCCGGATCGTTGGAGAGGTCGTTGATGGTGGCGTAGAAGCGCAGCGGACCGGGGAAGTTCTCGGTGTAGTACTCCCACGTGGTCTGCGTGCGCGGGTCGTCGCTGCCGTAGAGCTTGGCGATCATCGCGGGGTCGATGCCCGACGCGGTCGGATCGTTGAACGAGTACAGAGCCCACAGCCCGTGATCGGTGACGACCTCGCTGATCGCGGCCATCACCTCGAGCTTGCGTTCGTAGTCCTGGATGGGCTCGACGGTCGCCCACGACGCAGAGGTGAACTCGACCAGCATCGACTCCCCGCCATAGCCGTTGCGCTCGGGTCGAAGGTCTTCCTCGCCCACCTGCACCCAGGTGTAGCCGAACTCCGCGGTCAGCCGCGTACGGATGTCGGCGAACATCGTCTCCGCATGCGCGCGCACCTCCTCGAGCGACTCCTGCGAGAGCGTCTTCTGCGGATCGGTGCCCTTGATGGCGGGATAGGCCTCCGCGTGCTTCTGCGCGGCCGTCTTCGTGCCCTCGTAGTTGCCGGAGGCCGAGGTCTGCAGCGCACTCATGCCGCCGACGGTGGCGACGTTGAACAGGACCGTCACGACCAGGGCGATCGCCCCGAGCGTGCGGCCACGTGCCGAGAACAGCGCAGCGACGATCGTGCCGACCACCACGAGCTGCAGTGTGAACATCGTGACGCCGTAGAGGATGTCGGTGCCGCCGGCGATGAGCGTGCCGAGCAGGATCAGGGCGAACAGGATCGACACGGTGAGGGCGATCCACCCGAGGGCGTTCGCCGGCTTCTTCGGTTCCTTCGGCAGCGCAGTGCTCACGACGGTCGGGCTCGGCGTCGATCCGAACGCCTCGCGCCGCGCGCCGCGGTAGCCCCCGGGCGGTGGAACGGGAGGAGCCCCCTCCGTGCCCGCGATGTACCGCGCTCGCTGCCTTTCGTGATCGCTCACCACGGCTTCTCCGTTCCCGAACCGCCCTGGTCGTCGCCCTGTTGCTGATCGCGTTCCTGCGTGCCCTGTTCGAGCTTGTCCTGGAGCCCCTTCAGCTTGTCCTCGGAGGGCTGCTCCTTCTCTCCGGGCTGAGGCTGGGGCTGCTGTTGCTGCTGCTGCTGCTGCTCCTCCTGCTGCTTCTGCTTCAACCGGTCTGCGGTGCCGTCGAGGGAGTCCGCCATGTCACGCTGCGGGTCGGACGACTGCAGCTGGGCTTCCTTGCTGCGGCACGCCTCGGGAGTCTCGATCGTGATCGTGAGCGCCTCGCCGTAGTACAGCAGATCGAGCGGGCCGGGGATGACCCCGATGCCCTGCAGTAGCTGCGAGAGCCACCCCTCGGGCGCGAGGATCACCTGCCAGCCGATGGTGCGCACGAGGAAGTTCGTCCAGAACGGCAC
>NZ_JAGYWT010000024.1:0-11554 GCF_019279095.1 Microbacterium sp. BF1
CCTACCACCGGCGACGTCGACAGGTCCGCCTGGGTCGATTGACGCCGGTCGAGTTCGAGACCATCATGAACGAAGAACTGGCCCTCGCGGCCTGACCAGAACAGTCACCTGTTCCTGCATCAGACCCGGAGGCACGAACGTGACTGTCGGAAGCTCTCACGTCACGCAGACAGCGACCGTCGACAGTCGCTGGCATGACGAGGCCGAAAGCCTCCTCCAGCTTCTCAGCGAGTCGCTGGTGGCGCTGCCTGAGGAGGCACGTGACGCTGTCGCGCCGCTTGTCGAGGATGCGCGCGGTGGGGTGGCGGAGCAGAACCCATCACGTGTGAAGCGGGCGCTGGGCAAGGTCGGGGAGTTTCTCGGCTCGACGGCGTCGGGCGCGCTCGGCGGGCACCTGGCGACCCAAATCCCCACTGTGCTCGCGCTGCTCGGCTGACTGGTCATGGAAACCTCACCCGCGAGCGCAGATCCGACAGTGTCGCGGATCATCCTCAACGCCAAGGACCCCGCCGCGCACGCGTATGTCGACGACCTCACCTCGCTGGCTTCCGCGAAGAGCAAGGCTCGTCGGCTGCTCGAAGGATTTGATGGGCTGCTCCTGCCGACGACGACCGAGCATCCGAGCATCGCGGACGTCGTGGCGGAGCCGCTGGCCATCAACAGGCGGATGGGCACCTTCACAAACTTTTGCAACCTTCTCGATATGGCTGCAGTCGCCGTGCCCGGTCAGGCGACCGACGCGGGCCACCCGTTCGGGTGATGGTCATCGTCCCCGCCTTCCACGACTACGTCGCTCTGGACATCGCCGCGAAGCTCGCCGGCCACGAGATTGTCGAGACGCCGGAGGAGGGCATCGAACTGTTCGTCGTCGGAGCGCACCTGCGCGGGCAACCGTTGCACCACCAGCTGACCAGTCGCGGTGCTCGCTTCGTCGGTCCCGCGCGCACCACGCGCGACTACAGGCTTGTGGCGTTGGGTACAGTTCCGCCGAAGCCGGGTCTTGTCCGCGACGCGGGACATGGGGCACTTATCGAAGGCGAGGTGTATCGCCTGTCCGCAGCGCACCTCGGATCCTTCCTGAGTGAGCTGCCCGAGCCGATGAGCCTCGGTCCGGTGACTCTGTCTGACGGTGGCACCGTCGTTGGCTTCAGTTGCGCGTTCGATTCGGCGTCTGTTGGAAAGGACATCACAGACTTCGGCGGCTGGCGCGCCTATCTCGCATCAGCCGAGAACCTCCCTGCAGGGGGCTACATGTCTCGATAGTTCTATGTCGCTGAAGTGGTGGCGAGCGCCGCGGGCTCGTGCAGGTGCCAGATGGGCCACGCGCTCATCTTCTCCACCTGCGCATCGGACAACTGGGATCTCAGATAGGCAGCTTCCTCGACCTCGTCGAGTATCAACGCGCAGGCGAACTCGAACTCGACGCCGTCCTCCCCACCGGCCTGGGCGCTGCTGCGTTTGATGATGCGGACTGAGTTGCGATCCTCTGCGGTCAGGGAATCAGTGCGCCAGCGAATTTGCGCCCTATTGACCACATGTCGATCCAGCGGCCCGTCCTGGGCGATGAGCCAATCATTCAACCGTGAAGCGGCATCGAGCAGCTCAGGCTGTCGTTTCGGTTGCCGGTCTGCTGCCTTGATGAGTGCGATGACCCGTTCGTTCGCCAGGTGCGTGGTTCTCGGCTGGTCGGAGAGCGCTGCGTAGGCGTCGACGATGGCATCGAGTCTGAGGTTCAGGAGGCTGGGAAGGTACTCTTCCTCCACCGCGTCATAAACGGTGATGGGGATCCCTTCCTCCTCCGGCATATCCGGGCTGTATCGGTACATGTGAGGTGCTGCAGGGTCGAACGGGTCCACGTACTTCCAGCGGTGTGGACCGGTTCCGGGGAGGACGAGGACCATGAGGTGCCAGGAGCCGACGTTGACCACGAATCGGCTTGTCTCTCCGTCCTCGTTGGTGGCCTCTTCCTCGTGGACCAGGGCGTGGTAGAGCTGCAGCAGTTGGCGAATCTGTTCGTCGTCCAGATCCTTCATCTCGATGAGGGTCGGGTCGATGTGGAGGACGTCGAAGAGGTCTCGGAGGCGTTGCAGCATCTTCCACTGGTCGTGGAGCGACTTCGCGTCCTTCAGTTCCGCCTTGTCCATCTCAGCATCGACGAAGTTCTCTTCAAGTTCTCCGATGCGGAGGGGGTGGCGTTCGGTGAGTGCGATGAAGAATTCGACCGCTTTCAGCCGTGACGCGAAGTTGCTCTCCAGTTGGAGGGTGAAAGAGCCGGATCGCTCCGTCTCGGATTCTCGGAGGATCAGTTTCAGGCCGCCGGCGAGAGCGATCTCGACGCGGTGTTCATCGAGACGGCGGATGAGGAAGTTGTCGTATGTCGCGTCGCCGCAACTGATGCGGACCTCGGTCCTCGTCGGCACGTACGAGCGAGGATGGATTTCGAGCGTGCCGCCGAGGGGAACGGTCATTCCATTTTCGGTGACGACCTCGAGAGCATAGTCGCCTCGCAGCGGATCGAGCACGAGCGGCGCGTCCAAGCTCATCCCGGAGATGGAATGTACGGTGAGAGTTCGGACCTGCTCGAACATCGCCGGGTCGAAGCCCATCGACGGGTTCTGGTTCTTCGTGCGTAGAGCCAGTCCAAAGATCGGCTCGATCAGTGCGGGGGAGCTCGGGAATTTCTCCATCGGAACCGAGATGTTGTCCTGCTCCTCGTCGGCGCCGTCGAGGAGGGCCTGTATGCGGAACGGGGCGAGGAGGGCGTAGTACGGGGTGGTCTTCCCTGCCTTGTCGACGAGCACGACGAAGTACACGACTCCGGACTCTCTCTGATACCCGAGAAGGTCTACACGGGGAATGGGAAAGCTGTTCAGCTTTCCGCGGCGAGACCGTCCTTTGACCTGCACAGACACTCGCCCACGCCAGTCGCTCTTCGTCTTCGCGAGGCCGTCGTACACCTCGACATGACCGTCCGTGAACGGCGTCTTGTCGTTGGCGGTGATCTGTGGGCCGAGGTGCGGACACCGGGAGAGCATAGTCACGATTCGCGCTACAGCTAGGTTCTCAACGTCCACGGCACCATCCTGCCAGGACTACTCGTTGAGGCTCACGCGCCGCGGTCTTGGACTGCGTTTGCCCAGACCCAGCAGCGAAACGTCTGGTCGCCCGCGCGGAACTCGATGCCCGCGGCGAGCGGAGTGGAGCGGGCGAGCTTGGCATCGACGCGAATCGCCTGAGATCCGAACCGAACCCACGCGCTGACCTGTCTTAGAGGACGGGGGTAGATGGTGAGTGGATGCTCCCGCAGTGCGAGCTCGCGGTCGGTGAGGGACTGCAATGGACCGGCGCGGGCGGCGGATAGGATCGCTCGATGCTGTGCCTGCATGTCGTAGTACGGGGCCAACCGCTTGCTCGTCCCCATCCCGGCGCTCCTTCCTCCGGCCAAGATCAGACTAGCAACATTCGAATCTATGTTCTATTCTGATCTGCATGCGTACGACCGCCGAACACCCCGTGACTCTATGGTTCACCGACGACATCCCCGTGCGCATGATCCTCGCGGGTCGGCGGTGGCGAGTCACGGACAGCCCGACTCGCCTGCAGCATGTGACCTGGACCGCGCCGTTGGAGGCGCACCACGGCCTGCATGGATTGCGTTTCCAGGGCACAGACGAGGACGGTGTCTCGCTGGTGTTTGACGTGTACAAGGCGGAAGACGGATGGCACGTTCACAAGAGCTATGAGTAGCGCAGCGCATAGACGCCGCGCACATGACAGACGCGTAAGCTCAATACGGTTCCCACGAGGAAGGTGCCCTACTCTCGGGAAGAAGTACTGGGGCACTTCACGCGGGATTTCTTGAAGGAGACCAGATGTTCACTGCTGAAACCGAACTCGGCCGTCCCGTCGCATCCTGGCTGCGCAGCACCGGAGGTGTCTGCATCGCTGAAGAAGTCGCGGTCGGCTATGGCGTCCCGGATATGGTTGCCGGCGTCGGTGAGCGTCGTCAGCTCAGCAACCGCCGGCGTCAAGTCGGACCCGTCACCGACACTCTGCAGCTCGCGCTCCTCGAGTACTGCCGCACGTCACGCACGGAAGATGAACTACGCGAATGGGCGCCCGGGGCCTACTCCGATCTGCTGCGCCGCGCTCTCCGTCCGCTCCTCGAGCAGGAGCTTCTCACCGCCACCCTCACCGGATACCGTGCCCGCCGTCAGCCCCGCGACCCCTTCGAGCGTCTCGTTGCCGTGGAGCTGAAGCTGCGGGTGTCCGAGCGCGGGTTCGCGCAGGCCTACGCGTACCGCCTGTTTGCCGAGTCGTCCTACCTCGCCGTTCCAGCCGCTCGGATCCGACCAGTGCACATGGAACGGGCCCGCCACCTGGGCATCGGCCTGCTCGCCGTGTTCGACGACCGGTGCGAAGAGGTCGTTGAACCGGAGGAGCGCTCGCTCGTCACCCCGAACCGGCGAAGGCTCGCCAGCGAGCAGGTCCTCGCCGCGAGCCTTCGCGTGGATGGGCCGCGTGCCGGCGCACCGGCCCGCAGCCTCGTCCTCAGCTGAGTGCCGCTTCCCACGCGCTCAGGAACCTGAGGTTGTCCCGGAGCGGAGGCAACTCCTGCGCCGTCTCCGTGGCTTCGCTGATCCACTCCCGCATCAGGGAGATGCGTTGTCCTGCTGGGAGGCCGGATAGCCGGGACGCCTGAGCATGCTGGGCCACACGGTTGTGCTGGTTCAGGAGGATCCGTTGCTGAGGCGTCAGAGTCTCGAGCCCGGGGTTCTCGGACATGACCCGGTTTCCCTCCGGCGTCCCGAGGTCCGCGACCTGCTCGTACTGCCGAGCAATGAGCGCGAAAGCGGGCGCGGCGATCTGCGTCATCAGTTGCGGAATGTAGACGCGGTCGATGGGCTGGCGAGCACGAATCGGCGCCTCCGGGTGAGGTGCCGAGTTCATCTGGCTGGACCTCGGTCCGACGCCCCATCCCTGTGCGCCCATCGCCAGCAGCAGGAGGCCGCTGCTGGCGCGCTTACCAACTACAACCGGCACGCCTGCGTCCCGCATCACATCCAGAAGGTCGCGCAGGCCACGGAGGGTGTCTACGTCGGCAAGGGGTGCAAACGACGGCTGCGGGGTGTGCACAAGGAGGTACAGGCGAGTCATGTGCTGCCCGGTAAGCAGAGTCAGGAGCTGGTCGCGCTTGTCGTTGTCGCTCAGCCACGCTGAGTGCACCAGGACGGAGGTCCACAGCTCGCCCATGAACAGCCCCGAGCTCGCGAAGTCCCGGTAATCGGATGCACACGCCAGGGACGTGCTCACCCAGTTCAGCTCGCCTTCGCCGGCGTAGAAGTACGGGGTCAGGTACACGTCACCGCCCGTGTCCGCATGCCAGTCCCATACCGACCGGCTCCACGCGCGTCGAGTCGCGTCATCGGCGAAGCCGGTCAGCGGAGGGAGCCCTCCGTACGGCAACTTCTGGAACCACTTCTTCTGTGCGCTGAGAGGACTCCGCGTTAGCCAGGTGGAGGGGTCCGAGACGACCGTCCCGCCGGCTGCGGCTGTCTCTTTTACGAACTCCTTCGTCCGATCCCCAACCTGGGCGCTGATGATGGTTCCGTGCGCGCCCAGGCGACGGAGGAACCCGTCCGCGGCCCATGACTTCAGGTCACCGATGGTGGGATAGTACTCCGCGAGCTCGCCACTGCCCTCCACGGCTTCATCCCACGCTGCGGACGCCGCATCGAGGTCAGCGAGAAGCTCGGCGATCTTCAAGTACCGACGGTGCGGCTGCTTGTGCATCATCCGCTCGACGATCTCGGCCACCGGCGCGGGAACGGCCGGAACAACAGACCGGATCGGCCGCGGCGTCACCTTCAACGGTGCCACCCAGCAGTCGTAGCCGTTGCGCGAGTAGAACGGAGCGACGCCCGTCAACAGCAGGTATGCGATGGAGCCCAGCACGAACTGGTCACTGCGCCAGTCGCCATGTGTCGGACTGGAACTGACCTGCTCAGGGCTCATCCATCCGGGAGTTCCCGGAGTGGGGAGCGCCGTCATCGACTCGTCATCGACGTGACGAGCAAGGCCCAGGTCAACGATGACGGGAGTTGCATCCGCCCGCAACATGATGTTCCTTGGCGTGAGGTCGCGATGGGCGGTGCCCTGGTCCCAGATAGCGTTTGCTGCGTCGACGAGAGCGCGGGTCAGTCGAATCGAATCCCCGATAGAGAACACCTCGCCGCCATCGAGCGACGCGCGCAGCGTGTGCCCTTCGACGAAGTTCATCTTGATCCAGCGGTACTCGACATCGCCGAACGTGTATGAGCCGACCTCGCGGAATCGGACGACCCCGGGGTGATCCACCCGCTGCAGTGCGGCTAGTTCCCGCTCGATACGTTCGGCTTCACCAACGTCAGGGTCGATGACTTTCAAGGCGTAGACCTCGTCGGCTGTCGTTACGCGGAACGTGCAGGCGAATCCTCCCGTTCCCAAGTGTTCAACGCGGGCATCAGATGGTGCGATGCGTAGAGCGATTTGCTCAAGCATGTCGCGGTTTGCGGGCACGAAGTCCTCCGGTTCGCTGTGGATGACGCCAAAGGCGGCCGTCACGCGTGATTGTATCGATTCACATACATCGAATAGAGAAACACTCGGCGCACGTCACTCCGGTATGTCAGCAATCGTGATGGGGGTCGGAGGTGAGCGCGTGCGAGCGAAGTCTTCCTGCCCTGACGCGGTAGCCTCAGCCCATGATTGATCCGGGGTGGGCTGCGGTCATTGCCGCAGGGGTGTCGCTGTGTCTGGGCTTGGCGAGCATCTGGAGGGCGGCGACCGATACGCGACGGGCGCAGGAGCGTGAACGGCAGCGTCACCGCGCGGAGGCCTATGTTCAAGTGCTCCGCATCGTCGAGATTCGCGGGCTCGCTGTCCAAGACGAGATGTACAACTACACGGAGACGGGCGACAACGCGTACGATCCGTTCGCGCCGACCCTGCCGAATCGGAAACTGCACATGCCTGATCGGACGGACCGGGCGGAAGCGCGAGCGCTTCTTGTCGCGTGGGGGACGCCCGAGACGCGTCTCGCGTTCGAGGCGTGGTTGGGGCACATCGAGGCCTGGGAGAAGAAGCTCTCCGACTGGCACTACGAGAACGAGGTGAATGGGCCTCCGGACCTCAGTGAGGGTGACGCGGAGCCGGAGAGGGCGAAGGAACTGGCGGCGAGGACGGCGTTGGGCGACGCGGTCAGTCGCGAAGTGCAACCAAGGTAGCGGCGCAGAGTTTCGGGCTGGCCGGAATTCATCATCTCCGGTCCGAACCCGAACGGATACGGCAAGACCGGGGCCCTAGGTCCGCGATAGAGGAGGCGTACATGCATGACTGGGTAGCGGATGCCGCAGGGAAGATCACGGTGCTGTTGGGCGCGGGCGCGTCGGTGCCGGCCGGTCTCCCGATGTCTAGAGGTCTGACGGATATCGTCTTCGCCGCCCTCGACGAGCGTTCCCGAGCCCCTCGGACTTGGGAGTTCGTGAAGGAACATGTCGACCGTGACAACACCGACGTCGAACAGCTGTGGCGGTCGCTCGAGGATCTCCGTCACGTTCTCGTTAGACAGTCTCCCTGGACCGGCCTCGTGGATGTTCCGGCCACCGTCACGGCGAAGAGCGTCGCCGAGGTGCAGTTCGACATCTTCGATGTCGCTGTCGCATCCCTGCGGAACTGTTCCGTGGACGCGCCAACCGGATACCTCGAACCTCTCGTCACAGCCGACATCGTCGGGATCGTGACGCTGAACTTCGACACCCTGGTGGAGACAGCAGCGGCGGCCTGCGGCGCCGTCGTCGCAACCGGGGCGGATGACTGGGAGGGCGGCTTCACGTGGCCGATTCCCCGTGACGCGACCCCGCTGCTGAAACTGCACGGATCACTCGACTGGCACTCCGTCGTTCGTGGGCGAGGGCCGATTCCGCGCAGCGGGCTCGAGACGATGTCGCGTGAGGCGGAACTGCGCTTCAATGGAAGCGGGATCTACTCTGACTTGCGCTTCGGCCTGGAGAACAAGTTGACCCAGGACGGGACGATGCCTGCGCTTCTCAGCGCTTTCTCGGAGCTTCTCGATGACAGCGATCTTGTCGTGGCGGTCGGTTACGGGTTCCGCGACGTCCACGTAGATGTGGCGTTGGACAGGTGGGCGGCGAGCAACGACGCACGGAGGCTTCTGGTGGTCGATCCCACCAGGAAGCCGGATGACCTCGAGGCGCTGGAGAAGTCCGGTAGCGCGTGGTTCGGGCATATGATTGCGGGACTTCGGCACGATGTCTGGCAAGGGCGCACAGAACGGATCCGCGTCATCGACGAGTCGGCGGGGACGGCGTTCGCTAGCCTCTTCCGTTGAGCCAGGGGGTTGTGCTCGCTGGCAACAGAAGAGCCGCCGAGGTGCACGGGAGAATTGGCGGCTCGCTCACGAATCGGCGGCACGGGAGAGTGCCCGGGTGGAAGCGGCACGTCAGCGTGCGCGTATCGTCCTCACGTCCGCATCGGGGGCGTCGCCGCAAGCCGCGGCATCAAGAACGCGTCGCAGACGGCAGCGCCTGAACCAGCTGCTGCGCGGAGTTCTCCGGACGATCTCCAGCCGTCGTTCGACAGCAGCCAGAAGCTTCGTGTCGTGCGCCACGCGGACCGCATCCACGAGCATGAACGTGAGCGTCCACAGCACCCCCGCGGCGGACACCGCGAGGATAACGAGTGTGTGAGGCAAGACGTCGTTGATGCCTGCCGACGGGGCGATACTCGAGAACACGGTGATGGCGAGAGTGGGCATCGCGACGAAGAGCGCCGCCATCCCGACTCGCCAGTCATTCGTTGCCGCGCTCATCGCGCGGGTCCTGAGGAAGCCGGCGACGTAGGTCAGGTCCTCTGGACTGGTGTTGCCGGAATCCAGCCATTCGTGGATACGGGCATTCGCGTCGCCTCGGCTGCAGGAGACGAGGTCAGCGATCTTTGGATCAAGCGCATCTGTCACTCGTTCAAAATAGTGGGGCTCGGAGAACCTTCAGTGACTTGACCGGGGAGCAGCGGAGTGATTGTCGTGGCCGTACGGGATCGCGCATGACCTGACACTCGTGCTGTTTCACGCTCGAGCGCTCCCGAGGCAATCCGACGCGGTCGGGCGCGAGGTGTCTCTCACCACCATCGAAGAGTCGGCTGATCGCGCGTTGCGCAGCATCCAGTCGCTCCTTTCGCTCATGCGCGTATCCGACGCCGATGCGCCATTTCCCGATGAAGACCGCTACGACGAGAACCTGGCGTCGACGGCCACGAGCTTGGGGACTCTCTTGGATGACGCGGGGATCCCGACCCAGGTCAAAGCGCCCGAACATTCGCTCCAGATTCCTACCGAAGTTGAACGTGACCTCGTCGCTGTCGCAATCGAGACTGTAACTAACATCATCAAGCACGCCCCGCACTCGCAGGCCGCGGTCATCAGCGTCTTTCGCGACGAATCTCATGTTGGGCTCATCGTCGAGAACGTGGTCAGTCGAACCCCACGTGCCCTCGGTACGGATCGCGGAGGGCGAGGCCTGAGGCGGGCAAGCCAAAGGCTCGGGCAGCACGGTGGACAGTTGAAGTCGGGCCCCACCCCTCACGGGTGGGAGGTTCGCGCCGTGCTTCCCTTCACGCTTCATCAAGACATCACGGAAGCGTCTGCACAGGAATCTCACAAGCGCTGATCCGACGGTCAGCGCCTTCAGGCGAGAGTAGGGCTGTCGGGGGTACACGTGGGAATAGCGAAAGGAACGCGTGGGAAACGTGTAGGAATAGCGAACCTCGATCCCTTTGGAGAGTAGGGAACGCGGAGATACGCGAACTCGCCACCAACACATCCGCGGAACACCGCGGAACTCGAAGGCCCACGCGATTACCGCGGGGGCCTTCTCTCGTCACCGTGGCCCTCACCAGAATCGGGTGGCCACATGCCACCGAAGACTTGCGCTCGCCCCGACCTCCGAGATCGTTCGTGACCACGCCCGCGGGTTGGTATGTCGACGACAAGGGCGCGACCCGGTCGTGGGACGGTTCCCGGTGGGGTGAGGACTCTCCGGTCGCAGCGTCATCGACGGAGTTCCCATCGCTCCCGGAGGGGACGAGCACGACCACGGTATGGGTGTGGCTGATCGTGCTCCTCCCCGTGCTGAGCGCGATCGCCACCATCGGCTACCTCGTGCAGATGCAGCAGGGAATGTTCGACATGCTTGCGGCCGTGCCGCTGGACGACTCATCGTCACTCGACGTGGAGAGATTCATCGCCGCGGAGCTCAACGCCTTCCTCACGCCGTGGTATCTGGTCCTGACGCTGTCGGGCTGGGTGATCTACGGGCTCTCCGTCTGGTTCGCCGCCCTCGATGCCCGACAACTCACCGCGAGAGGGTTCGACCGGCCCTTCCCCTGGGTGTGGACCTTCCTGTCCTCTCTCGTCTACGTGATCGGCCGACATGTCGTGATCCGTCGACGCGGAGGGCGGACTCTGGCGCCGCTCCTGGTGACGATCGCGATCCAGGTCGTCGTTCTTCTCGCTGCATCCGTCTGGGCATCCGTGTTCGTCGCCCAGACGTTCGAGACCGTGTTCTGGATGGTCACGACGCGGCAGATGTGACGTGGCCCCGCGACCGCGAACGATTCATAGACTGGAGCGATGCGACCGCTCACCGAAGCCGACGTCCGCGCATCGTTCGTCAATGCGGATGCTGACGAACTGCGCCTCATGGAGATGCCGCACGACTTCCTGCTCGTCGACTGGGACTACCTCGATTTCTTCGCCTGGCAGGATCCGGGTGCGAGCCGTCGAGGTTACGTGGTGATCCCTCACGACGACGAGGTGGTCGGCATCGTGTTGCGCGCGACGGAGCCCGGCCGCGCTCGTTCGGGCATGTGCAACATCTGCCACACGATGCAGCCCGGCAACCAGGTCGCGCTCCTCTCCGCACGTCGGGCCGGTGAAGCGGGCACGCGCGGGGACTCGTTCGGCACCTACATGTGCGCCGACCTCTCCTGCCACGAGAATGTGCGCCTCGCCCACCCGCTCGCGCCCAACGAGGTGCGCACTCCGGGGCAGGTCGACTTCCGCCTCGACGGCACCCGTCGGCGGATGGAGAGCTTCGTCTTGCAGGTCTGGGAGCGGGTCTGATCGCGGTTACGCTGGTCCCACACGTCCTGCGCTCGAAGGAGAAGCCATGAGTGATGCCATCCTGTTCGCCGTCGAAGAGGGAATGGCCCGGCTGACGCTGAACCGCCCCGCTCGCCTTAACGCCTTCAATGCCGACCTGGCGCACGCCTGGAAGGATGCGACGGCCGAGGCGACCTCTAGGGCCGACGTGAAGGCGATTCTCATCGATGCCGTCGGCCCCGCGTTCTGCGCCGGTGGCGACGTGATCGACATGGCGACGACGATGGGGGCGTCCGGTGGGGAGATCACCGCGCTCGCCGAGGTGATCAACGCCGGTATCCGCTCGCTCACGGAGTCTGCGGTGCCCGTCGTCGCGGCTGCCCACGGCACGACCGC
>NZ_JAGYWT010000240.1:0-3749 GCF_019279095.1 Microbacterium sp. BF1
CCTGCATCCCCTTCGTGCGAAACCTGATCGAGTACAGCCGAGGCACGGACGACGACGATTACCTGAAGCTCACCTCTCTTCTCCACCATAAGACCGACACCGCGTCCATCACCCAGGCCGAGCTCGAGGCGCATCATCTGCGCTGGTGGCAACGTGATGGCGGATCGACCGATCTCGACAACGGCGTGCTGCTCTGCGACAGCTGTCACCACCGCATCCACGACAACGAGTGGGAGATCAGGATCGAGGGGTGCGGGTTCGCCGCGCGGGTGTGGCTCATCCCGCCGCCGAACGTCGACCCCGAGCGCAGACCGAGACTCGGCGGCAGAGCCCGGTACGACATCGCGGCGTGAGGGTGTGAGGTGTGAGGGTGTGAGGGCGCGCTCCGGTCGGTCCCGTCGCGTCGCTGGATTCAGACGTGCACGTCGGCGGGGGATTCCTCGCCCTCGTGGAAGTTGGGCGTCTTGCCGAACAGCCGCGCGATGCCCAGCACGATCCCGACGATGACCAGTCCCAGAAGAAGACCGGCGATCGCGGAGATGATCGTGTCCACGATCCAGACCACGACCGGACCGACGCCGTGGAGCGCGTGCTCCACGGCGTGCAGCATGTCGACCGGGAAGTGCCAGCCCACCTCGCCGAGGTTGACGAGCACCAGGTGGCCACCGACCCACAGCATCGCGACCGTGCCGAGGATGCTGATGAACCGGAACACCGCGGGCATGGACCGCACGATCCTGGTGCCGGTGTGACGCACGCGCTGCACCGGGTTCTTCGCCATCTTCAGGCCGATGTCATCGATCTTCACCAGCAGCGCGACGGCGCCGTAGACGACGCCCGTCATCAGAAGCGCGATCACGGCGAGGATCGCCAGGGTCGCCCAGATGTCGAGGCCCTTGTCCAGACTCGCCAGTGAGATGAGCATGATCTCGGTCGAGAGGATCAGGTCGGTGCGCACCGCACCCAGCACGAGCTTCTTCTCATCGCGCGCGCCTTCGTCGGCATGGCCGTGCTGCACGCCGAACCACTCCAGCACCTTCTCCGCGCCCTCGAAGCAGAGGTACGCACCACCCAGGATCAGCAGATACGGCAGCACCCAGGGCGCGAACGCGGTGAGCAGCAGGGCGGCCGGGATGATGATCAGGAACTTGTTCGCAAGCGACCCCAGAGCGATCTTGCCCACGACGGGCAGCTCCCTGGCCGGTGTGAGGCCCTGCACGTACTGCGGGGTGACCGCGGCGTCATCGATCACGACGCCGGCCGCCTTCGCCGACGCCTTCATCGCAGCGCTCAGGATGTCATCGACGACGGCGAGCAGTCCAACGGACATGGGCGGTTCCCCTCGGCAGGTGTGCAGTGCGGAGGCAACTCTATCGAGTCGGAGGGGCCTGGAAACTCACAGCCCGCTCCCAGGGCCACGGGACCAAAACGGGCCGGTCGTCGGTTCTCCTTCTATGACGCCGCAGCCAGCGACGTCGGACAAGGAGTCAGATCATGTCGAACGACTACCGCAAGACCCCCGAGGCAGTCAGCGGCCTCAGCCACCTGCAGTACGAGGTGACCCAGGAGGACGCGACCGAACCGCCGTTCCGCAACGCGTACTGGAACAACCACGAAGACGGCATCTACGTCGACGTCGTCTCGGGAGAGCCCCTGTTCTCGTCGACAGACAAGTTCGACAGCGGCACCGGGTGGCCGAGCTTCACCAAGCCCATCGAGGCGGACGCGGTGACCACGCGCACCGACCGCTCGCTGTGGATGAAGCGCACGGAGGCGCGTTCAGCCGGGGCCGACAGCCACCTCGGGCACGTCTTCGACGACGGGCCCCGCGCCGAGGGCGGACTGCGCTACTGCATGAACTCGGCGGCCCTCCGCTTCATTCCGGCTGCCAGTCTGGAGGAGGAGGGGTACGGTCGCTACAGTCCCCTCTTCGCCGCGACGACGGACACCCCCACCACCGACACCCCCACCGACACCTCTGAGGAGCAGTCATGACCGACACGGGAAACATCACCCGCACCCCTGGGACCGAGACCGCCGTGCTCGCCGGGGGCTGCTTCTGGGGCATGGAAGACCTGATCCGCCGCCAGCCGGGTGTGCTCAGCACGCGGGTCGGCTACACCGGCGGCTCGAACGACCGCGCCACCTACCGCAATCACCCCGGTCACGCCGAGGCGGTCGAGATCGTGTTCGACCCGGCCCAGACGACCTACCGCGACATCCTGGCGTTCTTCTTCCAGATCCATGACCCGTCGACCCTGAACCGTCAGGGCAACGACGTCGGGTCGAGCTATCGCTCCGCGATCTTCCCGCTCTCTCCTGAGCAGGAGACGGTCGCCCGCGACACGATCGCGGATG
Source organism: Microbacterium sp. BF1 (assembly GCF_019279095.1). NCBI lineage: Bacteria > Bacillati > Actinomycetota > Actinomycetes > Micrococcales > Microbacteriaceae > Microbacterium > Microbacterium sp. BF1. The sequence goes on from NZ_JAGYWT010000240.1 coordinate 2,359, forward strand.
TCGACGCCTCCGGCCTCTGGCCCGCGAAGGCCGTCACCACGATCGAGCCTGCCGGCCCGTTCTGGCAGGCCGAGGAGGAGCACCAGGATTACCTGATCAAGTACCCCAACGGCTACACCTGCCACTTCCCCCGTGCGGGATGGGTGCTGCCGAAGCGCGACGAAGCCGCCGCCGTCTGACGACAGCGGTCTCCGGCTGCGCGTAGCCCGGTCGTTTCGTCCGGGCTACGCCTCTGCCAGGAACGCCACGGCCGCGTCCTTGAAGTCACGCGAGCCCGGGGCGTTGAAGTGATTACGGTTCGGGATCTCGAAGAATCGTCCGTCGGGGGTCGCTGAGGCCAGTGCCCGTGAGCCCTCGATGATGGCGTCCTTCGATCCGGTGGCGAACAGGATGGGCCGGGTCGGCGCATCAGAGGGGTCGGGGTCGATCATGCCCGACGCCCGCATACCCTCCGCGAGTGCGACCAGCGCCTGCAGGTCGTTGCCCGGCACCCGCTCGGTCAGCGCGATGTAGTTCTGGGTCGTCCGATCCGCCACCGGCGTGCCGTCGGCGATGTATCTGCGCACCTGGTCGAGATCCAGGCGGGCCAGCGGAATGCCGTCAGGAACTCCGCCCAGCACCGCGCGTCCGATGCGGTGCGGCAGCTCGCGCACCACCTCCCAGCCCACGCGCGCACCGAGCGAGTACCCGACATAGAACGCGTCGTCGACGAGATAGGTGTCCATCACCGTCTCGACATCGGTGACGAGGGTGCGGATGCGGTAGCCGTCGGGGTCGTGCGGCTTCTCGCTGAGCCCGTGCCCGCGCTGGTCGAGCGCCAGCACGCGATAGCCCGCGCGGGTGAGCTCACGCACCCAGCCGGTCAGCACCCAGTTGTCGCGTGCGTTCGAGGCGAAGCCGTGCACGATCACCACGACGGGGGCGTCGGGCTCGCCCCAGGTGTAGGTCGCCAGCCGGGTGCCGTCGGCGGCGTACACCTGCTGGGGCTCGGGCATGCTGGTCAGGTCGGAGAGAGGGACGGCCACTCCTCCATCTTGGACCCGTTCCCGGGTCGTCGGCGCAGGACGGTTCCCCCGGGAAAGGCGACACGACGAAACGGCCTCCCGGGGACGAGGTGTCCCCGGGAGGCCGTGCGGATCAGGTGACCGTGCGGATCAGGTGACCCAGCCGATCAGATGATCGTGCGGATCAGAAGCGCGCACGCAGCGCGGCGCCGAGGTCGGCGTCGACGTTCGTCCAGTACTGGAAGAAGCGCTCGCGGATCGCGTCGATCGTGATCGAGCGCCCCTGGCCGGTGAGGGTCTCCAGGAAGCGCGCCCGCTGCTCGGCGTCGAAGACCTCGCGGTAGAGCGTGCCGGCCTGGCCGAAGTCGTCGTCTTCCGAGTGCAGGG
>NZ_JAGYWT010000241.1:0-3741 GCF_019279095.1 Microbacterium sp. BF1
GTCTCGAGGGCACTGCACCGCGCCTTCCGGTCAGGTGTGTCGCGCCTGCGGTTCTTCACCGTCCTCGCCGCACTGGTCTCGACCATCGCGGTCGCAGGAGTCCTGATCCCGGTACAGGTGACCGCCACCCTCGGCTTTTCGGCGCAGGGCGGCCACGTGGTCCTCCTGCACGCCGGCGGCGCCGCAGAGACGGAAGTGCCGGAAGGCGCGCGCGTCGTGCTGATGAGCAGCGGCATCCTCGCCGATGAGCGGGTCGGCGAGGGGACGGTCACCCGACCGCGAGCGATACCGACGGAGGTGCCGCTCGACGCGCTCTTCCCCGTGACGGCGGAGGGTGTGACCCTGCCGGCGGTGATCGTCGCGGGCGTGGATCTCACCGACGGGAACCCGAGACTGCCTGCGACGGGGCAGGCACGCGTCGAACTCGGCGTCCGAAACGTGTGGCAGTCGCTCTGGGCGACGGGCGTGACGCTGCCACTGGCGACCCGGCAGAGCGAGAGAGCGGAAGAGGATGAGAATGAACGACTACGCCATTGAGGTGCGCGGACTCACGAAGAGGTACGGCCAGCGGACCGCCGTCGAGGAGCTGTCCTTCGTCGTCCCGCGCGGATCGATCGTCGGGCTGCTGGGCCCGAACGGGGCGGGGAAATCGACGACTCTGCGAGCGATCGTCGGCCTGCTCCGGCCCTCGGGCGGAGACAGCCTGATCGACGGTGTGCCGTTCTCGGCCCTCGACAACCCCGCATCGCACGTCGGCGTCCACATGGACGGGTTCGGATTCGAAGCGGGCATCTCCGCCAGAAGACACCTGGAGATCTGCCGACTCGCGGCTGGGGCACCGCGCAGCAGGGTCGACGAGGTGCTGGACGAGGTGGGGCTGGCCGCGGATGCCCGTCGCCGGGTGAAGACGTTCTCGACGGGCATGGCCCAGCGTCTCGGGCTGGCGACGGCTCTGGTGGGTTCCCCGCGCACACTCGTCCTGGACGAGCCGGCCAACGGTCTGGATCCCGACGGCATCCGCTGGCTCCGCCGGTTCCTGCGCGCCTTCGCCGAACGCGGGGGCACCGTCCTGCTCTCCAGTCATCAGCTCGCCGAACTGGAACAGGTCGTGGATGAGGTCGTCGTCATCAAGGGACGAGCCCTGTTCGCCGGGCGGCTCGGCGACCTGGTCACCAGCGACGACGATTCGCTCGAGAGCAAGTACTTCGACCTGGTCGGCGGTGCGTCCGCATGAGGAACGCGATTCGCAGTGAGCTGCTGCGCGCGGTGAGCGGACCCTCCGTCCTGCCGGTCTATCTCGTGGCCCTGCTCATGCCGCTGTTCGTGCTGTTCTCCGACGGCTCGCGCTTCGACCTCGCCGGGGTCGACTCCCACACGGCGACCTCCCGTCTTCTGGAGCCGCTCGCGTGGTCGGTCATCTCCGCAGCGTTCGTCGGGGCGTACGCGGTCACGCGCGAGTACTACTACTCCTCGATGGAGCGAACCCTCACCGGGGTCGGCTTCCGACGTGCCTTCTCGGGAAAGCTCATCGCCGGGGCGCTCATCGCGATCGCGCTGTCCGTATGCATCTTCGTCACCTGGACGCTGGGGATCTTCCTCGTCCTGGCCGAGAACGGGCTGACACTCGCTCTGTCGTTGCAGTCCTGGCAGCTGTACGCCGGCGCGATGGCCGGTGCGGTGCTCGGCGCGCTCATCGGAGGAGCCGTCGGCTGGATCACCCGCAACTACTATGCGACGGCGATCATCGTCCTCGTTCTGCCGATGGTCGTCGAGTTCGCGTTGCTGCGCACGGCACCCGAGGTGGCGAGGTTCTCGCCAGGATTGGCCATCGCCGCCGTGGGGGTTCCCGGATTCCAGGACCGGCTGCTCGCGTTCGCCCCCGCCCTCGGAGTCGGACTCGCATGGACCGCAGGGCTCGTGGCGGTCGCCTGGTTCACAGGACGCCGGAGGGTGGGGTGATCGGCCGCGCCCTGCGAGCACAGGCGCGCAGCTTCGCGGGCGACATCGTTCTCCTCGGGGTGACCGTGGCGGCGCTGCTGATGTCCCTCTCCCTGGCGATGAGCATCCCACCTGACCTCGCGGGTGCTCCGCTCGAGGCCAGAGAAGCGCTCGCCGGGTCGCTCACGGCCGTGATCGCGATGTACGGCGCGGTTCTCGCAGCGGTGTACGGTTCGTTCCGCTACACGGTCGACCGGCGTGACGGCGTGATCGCTCAGCGCCTGATGCTGCAGTCCCGGTGGGTGACCCTGCTCGTCCGCGTACCCGGTGCCGTCGTCGGCGGGGCGGTCGTGTCCCTCGCAGGAATGGTCGGCGGTCACCTCGCACTGACCGTCACCGTGGGCGGCATTCCCGTGGCGTGGTCCACCGTCGGATCCACACTCGCCGTCGGCGCGGTGGCAGGACTGTGGGGGATGGGGCTGGGAGTGGTCGTGCAGGTCCATCTTGTGGCTCTCTTCCTCGTGTCCCTGTCGATGAGCGGGCCGGTGCTTCTCGCGATGCTCTGGGGAGCGGGTGCCGTCTACCTTCCACCCCTCGTGATGCTCGAAGCCTTCCGCCTCGACATCGGCGCGCTCGGAGTCGCAGCGACCGATCGGCTCGACGGCTCCCTGGCCGCTGGGGTGACGGCCGGATGGATGGTGGCGGCTCTTCTGGCGGGGGCGCTCGCGTTCCTGAGGCGCGATGTGACGTAGCCGCCTCGACAGCGCGTCAGCGCAGGTTCGGATCGGCCGTGCCCCACGACGTAGGATCCCTAGGTGGCAACACCCAAGATCGTCCTCTTCTACGCGTTCACCCCGCTCGCCGACCCCGACGCCATCCGCGTCTGGCAGCGAGACATCGGCGAGGCGCTGGGCCTGCGCGGGCGTCTGATCATCTCGAAGGACGGGATCAACGGCACCCTCGGGGGCGATATCGGTGCGCTCAAGAAATGGCTGCGGTCGTTCCGCTCGTACCAGCCCTTTGCCGACGCCGACATCAAATGGAGCGAAGGCACCGGGGTGGACGCCCAAGGGCGCAGCGTCGACTTCCCGAAGCTCAGCGTCAAGGTGCGCGACGAGATCGTGTCGTTCGGTGCACCGGGGGAGCTGCGCGTCGATGAGAACGGCGTCGTCGGCGGCGGCACTCGTCTGACGCCCGAAGAGCTGCACGGTCTGATCGATGAGCGCGGCGAGGAAGTGGTGTTCTTCGACGGGAGGAACGCGCTCGAAGCGCAGATCGGGCGCTTCCGCGGCGCGGTCGTGCCCGACACCGAGACCACCAGAGACTTCGTCGAGCTCCTCGACTCGGGCGTCTACGACGACCTCAAGGGCAAGCCGGTCGTGACCTACTGCACCGGCGGCATCCGCTGCGAGGTGCTGTCGAGCCTGATGACGGCCCGTGGCTTCGGCGAGGTCTACCAGCTCGAGGGCGGCATCGTCCGATACGGCGAGAAGTACGGCGACGACGGCCTCTGGGACGGTTCCCTGTACGTCTTCGACGGCCGCGGCTCCGTCGACTTCTCCGACCACGCCGCGGTCATCGGAGAATGCGTCGGATGCGGGGCCGCGACCAAGCGCACCGCCAACTGTCCCGATCCGTCGTGCCGCTCGCAATTCGTCGTGTGCGAGGACTGCGTCGCGGTCCCCTGCACCGCCCACGCCGCCTGACCCGCACGCCGCCTGACCCGCACGCCACTTGATGCCTACGGTTCAGGCCGTCATACCGGGTTCGGCGGCGCGCGGCGCATACAGGGAGCGGGGCACC
>NZ_JAGYWT010000242.1:0-3702 GCF_019279095.1 Microbacterium sp. BF1
CGACGCCGGCTTCGACCACCACCGACCCGGGGAAGATGTCGGCCTGCATCACGATCTGGGCCGCGTCCTTGGGGTACACGATCGCCGCGCCGCGGGGCATCGACATCGCGAAGTCCCGCAGCAGAGGCCGCAGCGCCAGGTAGTCGTGCCCGGAGCTGTTGGCCACGACGGAGCCGTCGGGAAGCCCGATGAGGTCGCGATGACGAAGCACGCCCTGGTGCGTGTGGAGCTCTCCGTCTTCGCGGAGCGTCACGGTGTGCAGTCGGCCTTTCGGCCCGGTCAGCTGTACGCGATCGCCCGCACGGAACGGACCGCTCGGCCGCTGTACGCGGGAATCGGTCATCGGGTGGCTCCTGTCACGGCGGTGTTGCTGTCGAAGAGATCGGTGAGATCGTCGGCGCCCCTGCCGGCGAGGGTGGACCACAGCTCGTGAGCGCCGAGGTGGTCGAGGGGCACGATGTGGGGAACCGCGAGGGTCAGCGCCCCGGAGGCGAGGCCGGCGCGCACGCCCGTCGGCGAATCCTCGATGACGATCACCTCGGCGATGTCGACGTCCAGAAGCGCGGCCGCCTGCAGGTAGGGCTCGGGGTGGGGCTTGGGGTTGTCGACGTCATCGCCGGCGACGACGATGTCGAAGGCCTCGAACTCGATGAGGTCGACGACGTTGAGCGCCATGCGACGCAGCGACATGGTCACCAGGCCTGTGGGGATCCCCGCCTCGCGGAGGTCACGGAGGAGCTCGCGGGCGCCGGGGCGGAACGGGACGCCCTGCGTGCGCAGCGATTCCTGCACGACGTCGGTCAGGTGGGACACGATCGCCTCGGGCTCCATAGCGACACCGGCGTTCTGCAGGATCACCGCGCTGTCGAGCAATCCGCTTCCGACCAGCTGCAGCGCATCCTCGTGGGTCCAGGAACCTCCGAACGATTCGACCAGCGCCGTCTCGGCGGCCATCCAATACGGTTCGGTGTCGACGAGTGTTCCGTCCATGTCCCAAAGGACCGCGCTGGGCTTTCTGCTCACTGAACCCATGGTAGCCGTGGTGCCGCCCGCATCCCGCCTTCGCGGACTAGCCTGGAAGGATCACGACCGCGATCTCGAAGGGAGCCCTCGATGGATGTTCTCGGTCCGCGCATCGTCATCGCCGCCTTCGACGGCTGGAACGATGCGGGTGAAGCGGCTAGCAGCGCCATCGAGGCGCTGCGCTCATCGTCGGAGTACGACCTCGTGCACTCCGTCGACCCTGAGCTGTACTTCGACTACCAGTACACGCGTCCCTCGACGCGGATGGATGCCGAGGGACGCCGCCAGCTGACGTGGCCGGAGGCCGGACTGTGGCGTCCGCGCGATCCTGCGCCCGGGCCCGAGTTCTGGTTGCTCACGGGCGCCGAACCTGCGCGCACCTGGCAGGCCTTCGCCTCCGAGTTCATCGACATCGCTCTCCGCGACGACATCACCGGTCTCGTGACTCTCGGGGCGATGCTGGCCGATGTCCCGCACACCCGACCGATATCGATCTTCTCCTCGAGCCAGAACGAGCAGGTGCGCGAGGCGCATGGCCTCGAGCGCTCGCTGTACGAGGGTCCGGTCGGTATCCTCACCGTCTTCGAGCACTTCGCCGAGAACGCGGGCATCCCCACGGCCAGTCTGTGGGCGAGCGTGCCGCACTACGTCGCCTCGGCGACCCCTTCGCCGAAGGTGACGCTGGCGCTGCTGGACCGCCTCGAGGAGCTCACCGGCCTGGACGTCGATCGCCAGTGCTCCGACTGCGGAGTGGTGCCTGTGATGATTGTAGGTGTGTAGCCAGGCGGGTAGCGCGGCTCGGCGTTCGGATTCTGATCCGTAGAAGCGTGCGTAGGCCCAGCCGTCGGCGAGGGTGCGATGGAACCGCTCGATCTTGCCATTGGTCTGTGGACGATAGGGGCGGGTGCGCTTGTGTCGGACGCCGAGCAGGGTGCAGGCATCTCGCCATGCGTAGGAGCGATAGGCCGACCCGTTGTCGGATAAGACGCGCTCGACTGTGACGCCGCGATCTGCGAACCAGGCGACAGCGCGTTCAAGGACACCGATCGCCGTGACGGCTTTCTCGTCGGCGCAGATCTCGGCGTAGGCAACGCGGGAGTAGTCATCGATAACGGTATGGACGAATGCGGTGCCGATGTTCGGGTGACCTTTGCTGGTTCTTCCCGTGCGGAGAGCCGTCGTCGCCTTGTGTTTGTCTCCTTGCTGCTTGCCGACGAACCGCCAGCCACCACCATCGGGGATGCTGCCGAATTTGGTCACGTCGACGTGAATCATCGATCCGGGACGGGGATGCTCGTATCGGCGGATGGGTTCGCCGGTAACCCGATCGATATGACTGAGTCTGTTGATCCGCGCGCGCACCAGTACCGCATGAACAGTCGAGGTCGGGAGGCCGAGCTCCGCGGCGATCTGCGCCGGGCCGAGCCGGCGTCGCCACCGTGCCTTCACGATCCGTTTGACCAGCTCGGGAGGGGTCTTGGTCGGCATCGATCGCGGCCGGCTGGATCTGTCGAGCATCCCTGCTGCCCCCTCGACGCGGAACCTGGCGGCCCACTTCCGCGCCGTAGGCGGCGAGGTCATGAACATCTTCGCCGCGACAGTGGCGGACCAATGCTCTTCGACAATGAGCTTGGCCAGCCGCAAACGAGCGCGCGGGGTCAGAGCAGCGTTAGCGTGGGACATGAAGGCCTCCTGTGTTGCGTGAGCGGTTTCTAGACAGCTCCACTCTCGCAACCGGAGGCCTTCACCCCTCAGAAATCACGAGCGATTCACGCAACAACGTCCCTGGACATCACATCTAGCCGACGCGCACCACGGAACGGCTCTCCCCGCGGCGGACGCGGGGAGAGCCGTTCCTCCGTCCCGATCTCGGGTACGCGGCATCCGTCGGTGGTGGGACAATGGATGCATGGCCCCCACCGACTCCCACCAGACCGTCGAAGCGACCGTGCGCCGCGTGCCGCGGTACGGCGTGCTCATGGGCATCGGCGTCGTGGTCGGCGTGATCGCGGCCGGCATCCTCACCTGGACCGGCAGCTTCGACGAGTCGCAGGCCCTCGACGTCGTCTACCCGCCCGGTCAGGTGTTCGGTTTCCTGCTGCTGTGGACGGTTCCGATCGGCATCGCGCTCGGCGGCATCGCCGGCCTGATCATGGAGCGCCTCGCCCGTCGTCACGACCGGGTCGTGCGAGTCGACCGCGAGACAGTCGTCGAAGACGACTGACCTCTACGCGAGTTCGGCGATCACCGGGCGGATCGCGGCGTCGAACGCCACGACGTCCCGACGCAGGCCATCGGTCACCGCCACCGTGAGTGCTCCGATCCACCAGATCCCCCGCTGCGAGAACGGCAGTACCTGCACGTTCAGCTCGAACGAATGCGCGCGGCGACCGACCTCCCGCTCGAACTCCGCGATCGCGCTCGCATAGGCGCGGTAGGCATCGCCGCCGGTGTGACTCTTCATCGAGCTCACATACCGGTCGTGTGCGGCCCGCGCGTAGAGGAGGGCGGACGTGGCCTGCGGGGCGATAGCGTCGGCGAGTTCCTCCGCGCCGCGGGCAGGCAGCGCGACGAGTGTGTCGAATCCGTCGATGAGCTCGAGGGGCACGTCGGAGGGATGCGCGCGAGGCTCGACCGTCATGTCCCAGTAGTCGCGCCACTGCGCCTCGATCGCGGGCG
>NZ_JAGYWT010000243.1:0-3702 GCF_019279095.1 Microbacterium sp. BF1
GCGTGGGCGGGGCCGGACTCCCCGCACCGCCCGTCTCGGCCGGCACCACGGCGCATCCCCCGAGCAAGAGTGTCCCGGCGAGCAGGAGCGACAAGACCGCGGAGGGATTCCGACGTGGCGTGATCGTCATGCCGTCATGAAACCACAGTGATGCTCCCGCAACGCCCTTTCGAGAGAGAAGGCCCTGCGGCGCGATGCGCGGCAGGGCCCTCCGTCGTTCCGACGTCCGTCAGACCATGCTCTTGGTGTGCCAGACGGTCTTGATCTCCGTGAACGCGCCGATCCGCTCCGGAGAGGCCACGACCTCACCCGGAGTCAGCACGCGCTTGAGCGTCTCGGCCGCAGCGATCTGCATGTCGACCCAGTCGAGAGCACCCGCACCCGCCAGGTCGAGCGCGTTCACGTCCTGGTGCGAGGCCAACCACGGGGCGATCTCCGCCGGCGAGCCCGTCAGCACGTTGACGACGCCACCGGGGACGTCGCTGGTGGCCAGCACCTCGGCGAGGCTGATGGCCGAGAGCGGGTGCTGCTCGCTCGCGACGACGACCACCGTGTTCCCGGCGACCAGAGCCGGAGCCACGACCGACACCAGACCGAGCAGCGCCGAGTCCTGGGGTGCGACGATCGCGACGACCCCGGTCGGCTCCGGCACGGAGATGTTGAAGTACGGACCCGAGACGGGGTTCGCGTTACCCGCCACCTGGGCGTACTTGTCGCACCATCCGGCGTACCAGACCCAGAGATCGATGGCTTCGTCGACCTGCGAGGCCGCGGCCGCAGCCGAGACGCCCTCCTGCGCCGAGATCTCCTCGACGAACTGCGCACGACGGCCTTCGAGCACCTCCGCGACGCGGTACAGGACCTGTCCGCGGTTGTAGGCGGTCGCACCGGACCAGCCCTTGACCGCAGCACGAGCGGCCACGACGGCGTCGCGAGCGTCCTTGCGGGAACCCTTCGCCGCATTCGCGAGGAAGGCACCCTTGGGGGTGAGCACCTCGTACGTGCGGCCGGATTCGCTCCGCGGGAAGGCCCCGCCGATCGCCAGCTTGTACGTCTTGGGCACGGTCAGTCGCTTGCTCATGCTGCGGCTCCCTTGAGGTAGGCGGTGAGACCCTGGCGGCCGCCCTCGCGGCCGAACCCGGACTCCTTGTAACCGCCGAACGGGCTCGACGGGTCGAAGCGGTTGAAGGTGTTGGCCCAGATGACACCGGCACGCAGGCGGTCGGCCACAGCGAGGATGCGCGATCCCTTGTCGGACCAGATGCCTGCGGACAGGCCGTAAGGCGTGTTGTTCGCCTTCGCGATGGCCTCGGCGGGTGTGCGGAAGGTGAGCACCGAGAGCACGGGGCCGAAGACCTCATCACGGGCGATGCGATGCGACGCCTCGACACCGGTGAAGATCGTCGGGGCGAACCAGAAGCCCTGCTCCGGGATCGCGCAGTCCGCACTCCAGCGCTCTGCGCCCTCGGCTTCCCCGATGTCGCTGAGCTCACGGATGCGCGCCAGCTGGGCTGCGGAGTTGATCGCACCGATGTCGGTGTTCTTGTCGAGCGGGTCGCCGAGGCGCAGCGTCGACAGGCGCGTCTTGAGCCGGTCGACGACCTCATCGTGGATCGACTCCTGCACCAGCAGGCGGCTTCCCGCGCAGCACACGTGACCCTGGTTGAAGAAGATCCCGTTCACGATGCCTTCGATGGCCTGATCGATGGGGGCGTCGTCGAACACGATGTTCGCGGCCTTGCCGCCGAGCTCCAGCGTCAGCTTCTTGTGGGTGCCTGCCACGGCCCGTGCGATGTCGCGGCCGACACCGGTCGAACCGGTGAAGGCCACCTTGTCCACATCCGGGTGGCGGACGAGAGTGGAGCCGGTGGCACCGGCACCCGTCACGATGTTCACGACACCGGCCGGAAGGTCGGCCTGCTGAAGGATCTCCGCGAAGATCAGCGCCGTGAGCGGCGTGGTCTCCGCAGGCTTGAGCACGACCGTGTTGCCGGCGGCGAGTGCAGGCGCGATCTTCCAGGCGAGCATCAACAGTGGGAAGTTCCACGGGATGATCTGCCCGGCGACGCCGAGAGCGCGGGGGTTCGCGCCGAGTCCGGCGTGATCGAGCTTGTCCGCCCAGCCCGCGTAGTAGAAGAACCACGAGGCGACCAGCGGCACGTCGACGTCGCGACTCTCCTTGATCGGCTTGCCGTTGTCGAGGCTCTCGGCGACGGCGAGCTCGCGGGCGCGCTCCTGCACGAGGCGCGCGATGCGGAAGAGGTACTTGCCGCGATCGCGGCCGCTCATCTTCGACCAGGTCTTCTCGTAGGCGCGACGAGCAGCGGCGACCGCGCGGTCGACATCCTCGTCACTGGCCGAGGCGATCTCGGCGATGTGCTTCTCCGTCGCCGGCGAGATGGTGTGGAACGGGGTGCCCGAGCCGTCGACGAACTCGCCGTCGATGAACAGGCCGTAGCTGTCCTTGAGGTTCAGGATCGCGGTGGACTCCGGTGCGGGAGCGTATTCCAGAAATGACATGTTCGTCTTCCCGTCAGTCGATCGTGACGTAGTCGGGGCCCGAGTAGTGGCCGGAGCTGAGCTTCTGACGCTGCAGGAGCACATCGTTGAGGAGGCTGGATGCGCCGAAGCGGAAGAGGTGCGGCTGGAGCCACTCCTCGCCCACGGTCTCGGCGACGGTCACGAGATACTTCACCGCGTCCTTCGAGGAACGGATGCCACCGGCCGGCTTGACGCCGATCTTCTCTCCGGTGCCACGGTGCCAGTCGCGCACGGTCTCCAGCATCAGCAGGGTGGTCGGGAGCGTCGCGGCGGGCTGGACCTTGCCGGTCGAGGTTTTGATGAAGTCGCCTCCGGCCAGGATGCCGAGCCACGAGGCACGCTTGATGTTGTCGTAGGTGTTCAGCTCACCGGTCTCCAGGATCACCTTGAGCGAGGCGTAGGAGCCATCTTCGCGACGGCACGCTTCCTTGACCTGGGCGATCTGGTCGAACACGAGACCGTAGCGGCCCGACAGGAACGCCCCACGGTCGATGACCATGTCGATCTCGTCGGCTCCAGCGGCGACCGCCTCACCGGTGTCGGCGAGCTTGATCGCGAGCGACGAGCGCCCGCTCGGGAATGCCGTGACGCGTTCAGACATCGTCAGGCGTGCTCCTCGTCGGGCGAGATGGTGGCACCGGCCGGGTTTCCGGTGCTCTTCTCCATGTCGATCGCCTGCTGCAGAAGCACCACGGCGGCGACCTGATCCACAATGCTACGAGAGTTCTTCTGAGATCTCCCCGAGCTACGCAGAGCGGCGTGGGCGCTCACGGTGCTGAGACGCTCGTCCACCAGCCGCACGGGAACACCGCTTCTCGTGTGAAGGGCAGCGGCGAACTCCCGCGCGTCCGTGGTCGATGCCGTGTCGGCACCCTGCATGTTCACGGGGAGGCCGACCACGAATTCCAGGGGGTCGTACTCCCCCGCGATCTGCACGAGGCGATCGATCGATAGGTCATCCCGCGGCACGGTCTCGACCGGGACGGCGAGCATCCCGTCAGGATCGCAGCGTGCGACACCGACTCTCGCCCTGCCGACATCGATGCCTAGCCGCACACCGCGGCGGAAGCCGCTCACGCGCTGTGCAGCTCCTGTGAGATGGCCTCGAGCGCTGCGGGAAGGGCCGCGGCATCCGCGCCACCACCCTGCGCGACATCGTCG
>NZ_JAGYWT010000244.1:0-3678 GCF_019279095.1 Microbacterium sp. BF1
AAGACCGCGACCCAGGCAACAGAACTCGAGATCGCGGATCTCGTTCCGGCCGAGTACGTCGTGAGCATTGTTCAGAAGCCGACTGGCACGTTGTTCTCGTGCGATGACGGGCAACACACCTGGTATGATGGGCATCGGAACGACGCTGCTCGTGGACACGTACGACATCCGCACGGGCGTCGAGACCGCCATCCGGGTCGCCGGCACGGAGCTCGGCGGCGTGCGGATCGACTCCGGCGACCTCCCCATCGTCGCCGGAGACGTTCGCGCGCAGCTCGACGAGCTCGGGGCGACGTCCACGCGCATCACGGTGACCAGCGACCTCGACGAGTATGCGATCGCCGCCCTGGCCGCATCGCCGGTCGACGCCTACGGTGTCGGAACGTCGGTGGTCACCGGATCCGGGTATCCGACCGCGAGCATGGTCTACAAGCTCGTGGCACGACAGGATGCCACCGGATCCTGGATCGGTGTCGCGAAGGCATCGGCGGACAAGGCGTCGCACGGTGGTCGTAAGGCCGCTTTCCGGACCCTGGTGGACGGCGTCGCCACCGCCGAGACGGTCGTCGTCTCCGATGGTTTCGAAGAGCTCGGCACCGCGGCGGAGCATCCCGACGGCCGCCCGCTGCAGGTGACCTTCGTCGAGGCTGGTGACATCGACTCGAGCTACGAAGGCGTCGAGGGCACGGCAGCCGCGCGGGCGCACCATCTGCGCGTGCGCGAAGAACTCCCGGTGCGCGCTCTCGCGCTCAGCAAGTCCGACCCGGCGATTCCCACCGTGTACGTCGAAGCAGACTGAGGTCAGCCCATCATCGACTCGTAGATCTCCTTGCACGTGGGGCAGATGGGGAACTTCTCCGGGTCGCGGCCCGGGGTCCACTTCTTGCCGCACAGTGCCCGCACCGGCTTGCCGGTGATCGCGGACTCGAGGATCTTGTCCTTCTTCACGTAATGCGAGAAGCGCTCATGGTCGCCCGGTTCGAGATTCTCCTCACGGAGGAGCTCTTCCAGTTCGCGATCAAGCGTTGCCACGCCGCCCTGATCGGGGCTGTCCAGCGGAGTACTCATCCCGTGAGTCTAGCGGCGTCGAATGCCTCGTGGGCGGTCGTCACGCCGTCTCGACGAACTCCATCAGGCGCTCCCCGCTGCGCTCGAAGATGCGACCGCCGATGACCGCCCCCGCGGCCAACACCGCGAGGCCGCCGAGGAGCCCGACCCAGAAGGTCGCCGGGGCGTATGCGGAGCCCTCGAGCATCGTGGCCGCGAACAACCAGATGGTGGGGGCGCTCAGCACGATCGCTCCGAGGAACGCCGCTGCGGGACCGTATGTGCCTCGGGACGTCGGCCGTTGCGGCTGCTGGAACGGGCTGTCACCGGGTCGCGAGACCGCGTACGGGGCGACGACCGAGACGATGCTCGAGATACCCAGAGCGCAGAAGAGCAGGCTCGCGGCCACGCCGCCCATCGGCAGCAGCAGGCTCCAGTTGCCGACGAGGAGGAGCGACAGGGGAACCGCGATCGCGAGCACCGGAATCGCGACGAGAAGGACCGGCACCAGGCGTCCGAGACGGTCGGGAAGACCCCGGACGCCACTGGCCACGTGGGTCCACAGCGCCGTCGAGTCGTAGGCGACGTCGTTGTGCGGCAACCAGCCGAAGAACAGCGCCATCACGGGCACGGGCACGAGCGCTGCGACCTCCAACGGGACACCGGCGACGATGAGCGGAAGCACGGTGAGGACACCGGCCACCGGCACCACGATGATGTTCATGATGTAGCGACGGTCGCGAAGCCAGTAAACGAGGCTTCGAGCCGCGATCGCACCGAAGGCGTTCGACGGCAGCAGACCGAACCAGCCGAGGCCCGTGCGCTCCCTCAGCGTGACCGGACGCTCCGTCGTCGTGAGCAGACGCCGCACGAGCCAGGCCCATGCGATCCCGAGCAGAACGACCGTGAGGACCGCGATGACGCCGCTGACCCACGCCGAGGCGGTCGCCCCGGCTGCGGAGTCGAAGAGGAACGCGGGCGCCGCGGCGAACGGGCTGAAACCGAAGACGCTCGAGAGCGTCGCGAGCGACGGCGGCACGAGGCCGTCCCAGCGGAGCGATCCGAAGAACACCGCGACGGGGAACGCGATCACGATCAGCGCGAGCGCGAACAGCGCCGTGAGCTCTCGGGATCGGCGCTCCGGAAGAAGCAGAGCGTTGAGCGCCATACCGATCCTCGAGACCAGCATCGTCGTGATGACACCGATGATCGTCATCAGCACCGCCAGCGGCCAGGGGGTCCCTGCTCCGATCGCCACGATGCAGACGCTGATGTAGACCGCGAGAAGCGCCAGGCTGGGCACGCTGATGAAGGCGGCCAGCGTGAGCACCCAGGGCATCTGCCGCTCATCGACACCGAAGACCGCGAACCGTCGGGGGTCGAGCTGGTCGACGGCACCGACGAGGATCGGGCCGACGAGGAAGCCGATGAGGAGGGCGGCCCCGCCGAGCACGGTGACTGCGCGTGCCACCGGTACCGGGGCTGCCGCGAGGCTGAACACGGCGATGCACACCACGGCGGTGACGGCGATGACCGCCGCGAGCGAGATGAGCGTCCGGATCCGACGATCGCCGCGCACAGAGCCCAGCAGCAGCGCGAGCCTCAGTCGGAGAACGTGTGCAGCCACTCGAGCCCCTCCACCTCTCCGCTGGAACCGGCGAGCTCGACGAAGCGCGCCTCGAGAGTCTGACCCGCGCGGACCTCGTCGATCGTGCCTTCGGCGAGAACCTCTCCGCCGACGATGATCGCGACGCGTGAGCAGACACGCTCGACCAGATCCATGCCGTGGCTCGACAGGATCACGGTGCCGCCGTGCGAGACGTAGGCGCGGAGGATGTCCAGGATGACCGCCGAGGAGACAGGATCCACCGACTCGAACGGCTCATCGAGCACGAGCACGCGCGGCGAGTGGATCATGGCCCCGGCGAGCATGATCTTCTTCGTCATGCCGGCCGAGTAGTCGGAGACGACGCGGCTGAGGGCATCGCCGAGATCGAATGCTCGAGCGAGGTCGGCGGCGCGCTTCTCGATCACATCCGCCGCGAGACCGCGCAGCAACCCGTAGTAGTAGAGCAGCTGACGACCGGTGAGACGGTCGAAGGTGCGCAGCCGATCAGGCAGCACGCCCATCAGCCGCTTCGCCGCCAGCGGCTGCTTCGCCTGATCGATGCCGCAGATGACGACGCTGCCCGCGTCGGCGCGCAGAAGCCCGGCGACGATCGAGAGTGTCGTGGTCTTGCCCGCGCCGTTGGGCCCCAGCAGTGCGACGACCTCCCCGCGCCGGATCGACAGGTCCACCCCGTCGACGGCCTGCACGCGGCGGTCGCCGGTGCCGAAGTGTCGTCTCACGGCGCTCAGTTCGAGCACCACGGGGTCATCGATCGGGGCGACGGATACCGGTCGAGCGGTGGCCCGCGTCACCGACCCGTCCACGGAGGTGTTGTTCATGCCTCAAGCCTCCTCCGCCGAGGGCGAGGAGACCGGAGGGCAGTGTCATCTCCTCGACATGACACGTGTCATGTCGAGGACGGGATCAGCGTGCAGGCAGCAGGGCCCCCTCGAGGAACGCGGCCAGCTCGGTCGTGTCGTCGAGCGGAAGGATCGCCGCCACGTACTGATCGGGGCGCACCA
>NZ_JAGYWT010000245.1:0-3666 GCF_019279095.1 Microbacterium sp. BF1
CTCCCACCGATGCGGGTCGGCTGCTCGGCACCGGCCTCAGCCTGGCCGTCGGCACCGCCGTCGTCCCGCTGTTCTTCGGCCTGGCGCCCCTGACCAGCACCTTCTGGGAGTGGGAGATCCCCGGCATCGGGCACATGGAGTTCGTCACCTCGACCATCTTCGACGCGGGCGTGTATCTCGTCGTGATCGGGCTCGTGCTCGATGTGCTGCGCAGCCTCGGTGCCGAGGTCGACCGTCAGGCGGCACTTCGCACCACGCCGGGTCCTGAAGGATTCCTCTCCCGGGGCGGGAGGAGCAGCTGATGGACGTCTCCCTCACCCTCATCGTCATCATGGCCATCCTCTTCGCGTGTGGTGTGTACGCGATGCTGGAGCGCAGCCTGACCCGCGTGCTGATCGGCTTCCTGCTGCTCGGCAACGCCACGAACCTGCTGCTGCTGATCGTGATGGGCGTCCCCGGCAATGCCCCGTTCTTCGGCACGGAGGGCGAGATGAGCGATCCGCTCCCGCAGGCGCTCACCCTCACCGCCATCGTGATCACGTTCGCGGTCTCGGCATTCCTCCTCGCCCTGATCTACCGCTCCTGGCAGCTGGGCCAGGCCGACACGGTCGAGGACGACGAGGCCGACATCGCGCTCCGCGGGCGCACCGACGCCGACGAAGACCTCATGGACGACGAGTCCGAGACCGACGACGACGAGGCGACGACGGACTTCGTCGGCGTGCAGACCGCGCCGATCACGGTTCTGCACATGCGCGACCACCCGTCGATCCACGACGACGCTCCCTTCGACGCCCCGACCGGATGGGGGAGCGAACCCGCTGCGCCCTCAGACGAGGGCCGTGAACCGAGCCCCGACGAACCCCATGACCGCGACGAGAACGAGGAGGGCAAGCCATGACCGCCCTCGTCCCGCTCCTGGTCGCACTGCCTCTTCTCGGGGCCGCCGTCACGCTCGTGTTCGGTCGGAACCCGCGCCTGCAGGTCGTCGTCACGGTCGCGACCCTCGCTGCCGTCTCGGTGATCGCCGCCGTGCTCCTGGTCGTGGTCGACTCCGGTGCGCCGCTGGCGGTGTCGGTCGGCGGCTGGCCCGTGCCCTTCGGCATCGTGCTCTACGTCGACAGGCTCGCCGCGCTCCTGGTGCTCATCTCCAGCATCGTGCTTCTCGCGGTGCTGCTCTTCTCCATCGGCCAGGGCGCCGCGGACGGCACCGACGAGACCCCGATCTCGATCTTCAACCCCTCGTACCTGATCCTCGCGGCCGGCATCTTCAACGCCTTCATCGCGGGCGACCTCTTCAACCTCTACGTCGGCTTCGAGATCCTGCTCGTCGCCTCGTATGTGCTGATCACGCTCGGCAGCACCGAATCCCGCATCCGCGCCGGCGCCGTCTACATCGTCGTCTCGCTGGTCTCGTCGATCCTGTTCCTCGCCTCGATCGCGATGATCTACGGGGCTCTCGGCACGGTCAACATGGCTCAGATCGCCGAGCGGATGTCGGAACTCCCGCAGGAGACGCAGCTGGTGCTGCACCTCATGCTCGTGGTGGCGTTCGGCATCAAGGCGGCCATCTTCCCGGTGTCGTTCTGGTTGCCGGACTCGTACCCGACCGCACCGGCTCCGGTCACGGCGGTGTTCGCCGGCTTGCTGACGAAGGTCGGCGTGTACGCGCTGATCCGCACGGAGACGCAGCTGTTCGCCTCGAACAGCATCGACACCGTGCTGCTGATCATCGCCCTCGCGACCATGATCGTCGGTGTGCTCGGCGCCGTGGCGCAGGCCGAGCTCAAACGAATCCTGTCGTTCACTCTGGTGAGCCACGTCGGCTACATGATCTTCGGTCTCGCGATCGCGACGCCCGCCGCGATCGGCGCCACGGTGTACTACATCGTTCACCACATCGTGGTGCAGACGACTCTTTTCCTCGCCGTGGGGCTCGTGGAACGCCGAGCGGGAAGCACGTCGATCCTGCGCGTCAAGGGACTGCTGAAGGTCGCGCCCCTGATCGCCATCCTCTACTTCGTGCCCGCGATCAACCTCGGCGGCCTGCCGCCCTTCTCGGGGTTCATCGGCAAGTTCGCGCTGTTCGAGGCGGCGGCGTCGGTCGGCACTCCGATCATGATCGTGATGATCTTCGGCGGCATCGTCACGTCGTTGCTGACCCTGTACGCCCTGATGCGCGCCTGGAACCTCGCCTTCTGGCGCGAGGAGGAGGACTCCACCGAGACCGAGGGGCGCATCTCGTACCTCGGCAACGCACCGGCCGCCGATGAGCAGCAGGAGCGTCGCCGCATCCCGAAGATCATGACCCTGGCGACCGGCGGCATGGTCGCGGTCACACTGGCCCTGACGATCTTCGCCGGCCCTCTCTACGCACTGTGCGACCGCATCGGCGCCTCGTTGCTGCAGCCCGTGAGCCTCGTGCAGCTGGAACAGGAGGTGGGCTGATGGCGCGTGACACCCGACGTCACCTCTGGCGCGACATCCGCGTGCAGCTGCCGTTCCTCGCGTGGCTCGTCGTGCTCTGGATGCTGCTGTGGGCGCAGTTCACCGTGCTGTCGTTCCTCACCGGATTCGTCGTCGCGATCTTCGTCACCCGCGTCTTCCGCCTGCCGACCGTCGCGCTCTCGGGCCGGATCAACCTCTGGTACGCCGCGCTGTACGTGGTGCAGTTCCTGTTCGCCGTGCTGAGGGGCGCCCTCTCGGTCACGGTGCAGGTGTTCGACTTCCGTCGTCAGCCGGGCACGGCCATCATCGCGGTGCCGCTGCGCTACGCCGACGACCTGGTGATGACGCACGTCGCTGTCGTGTCTTCGCTGATCCCCGGATCCCTGGTCGTCGACACCGATCGCGATCGGCAGATCCTCTATCTGCACGTGATCGGCGTGCGCGACCTCGACGACGTCGAGAAGCAGCGCGCCGGGGTGCTCCGCTGGGAGCGACGCGTCGTGCGAGCCCTCGGCGACCCTGCTCAGTACCGCGCCCTCAAGGCTGACGAGCGTGCGGGCGTCGGAGCGACGAAGGGCGGTGCCCGATGAACATCCTGCTGCTGTTGATCATGGTGGTGTTCGGCCTCGCCGCCGTCCTCGCCCTGATCCGCATCGTGCGCGGGCCGTCGATCCTCGATCGCGCCGTCGCCTCCGACGTGCTCCTCACCGAGGTGATGTGCGTGATCGGTGCCGAGATGGCCATAAACGGCCACACCCGCAACATCCCCGTGCTCCTGATCATCGCGGCCGTCGGAGTGTTCGGGTCGATCGCCGTCGCTCGGTTCGTCGCGAGAAGGGACAACACGACACCATGAACGTGTTCGGTCTCATGATCCCCGATGCCGTCATCGACGTGGCGGTGCTGGTGCTCATCCTGCTCGGCGCCGTGCTGTGCCTGTCGGCGGCCGTCGGGCTGCTGCACTTCCGCGACGTGCCGTCCCGTCTGCACGCGGCGACCAAGCCCCAGGTGCTCGGACTGCTGCTCATCTGCATCGCGATCGCATTGTCGCAGCGTTCGATCGGCGGCATCCTGCTCGGCTTCGTGCTCGTCGCCCCGGTCGTGCTCATGCAGTTCGCGACCGCCCCGCTCTCGGCGCACATGGTCGGGCGGCAGGCCTACCGCAACGGCACCATCGAACAGCGGGGCCTCGTCGTGGACGAGCTCGCCGAGTCGAAG
>NZ_JAGYWT010000246.1:0-3665 GCF_019279095.1 Microbacterium sp. BF1
CCCGAGTCCGAGACGGCGGGAACCGCGGCCACCATCTGCAGACCTGCGAGCAGGGCGGCCGCCTCCCGCGCGGTGAAGCGCGGCACACGACGGAGCGCGACATCGTTGGTGATCTCGATGACGTCTTCGAGGTCCAGGAGGTCCCAGTTGATGTCGAACATCTCCTGCGGCTGCTGCCAATAGCCGTCTTCACCGGGAAGCCCGATGACGGTGAGCTTCTCGACCATGCCGCGCATCTCCTGCGACGTGACGCCGAACTCCGTCGCGGCCTCTTCGAGGGACACCTGTCCGTGCTCGAGCACATAAGGAACAAGGGTCAGGTACAACCGCACCCGGTCGGCGGCGAGCAACGGCTTCGATTTGGCGGTCATCTCGCCTCCTCCTCGTCGGTGTGCAGCTCGGCGACGGCGCGAAGACGCGCGATCACGGCGTCGCGCAACGGTGCGGGCTCGACCACGCGAACCTCCGGACCGTACGAGGCCAGTTCGTCCGCGAGGATGTGCAGGTCCACGAAGGGCACGTTGATGCCCTGAGGAGCTGATGTGGCCCTTCGGCCCAGGCGCAGTGCGGCCTCCGTACCCGGGGTGATCTCCAGGAGAGCCGAGTTCTCGGACGCGACCCGTTCCAACCCTGCGAGTGCGCGATCCCCCGCACCGTCGCGCAGGGCGGGGTCGAAGCTCTGGGAGCTCACCCGCACATCCCCGACGATCCGACTGAGCAGGAAGGTGCGGTCCTCCTCTGCATCGACGTCGACGCCGAAGACATGCCACCGTGCCTCGTAGTCGACCAGCGCCAGCGGGCGGACGCGGCGCCGGCGAGGGGCATCCTCGCCGGGCTTCAGGTAGTCGAAGGAGACCACTCGGGACCGTTCGATCGCATCCTGCAACGGAGAGAACGCGGCATCCCTAGCCGTGATACGAGGGGCGAAACCGATGATCGGCTCGTCGCCGTCGATCCCGAGGGCACGGATCTTGCGGACACCCGACTGAGCGTCCCCGGAGACGGATTCGGCGCTCCAGACGCTTCCGGCCAGCTGGAGCACTGCCAGCTCGGCCGGCGAGAACTCGATGTCGCTGGGGAGATCGTATTCCGCCTGGGGAATGCGGTAGCGCGCTTCGCGGAGGTCGTTGGGATCCGCAGCGTCCCCGATGGTCTCGATGGGCACGCCGAGCGAGCGCAGCTCGTCCTTGTCCCGCTCGAACATCTTCTCCAGGGCGTCCGATCGGGTGCCCGCCTCTGCGCGCTGCCGATACCCGGAGACGTTGTCGAGGATCTGCTGCTTGGTCAACCCGATCTCCGTGGCCATCAGCGCCACGACGAGATTCGTCAGGCGCTCCTCCGCGGGGATACGGGCGGCCATCACTGCGTGGGCGCCGTCACTGCGCCCAGGATGTCGACGACGATCGCCGTGGCCGGAGCGCTCTCGGCAGCAGGGAAGACGACGAGCAGTTGCGACCCGACGGTGGCGCCCACGAGCTGCTCGGCGGCCACACTCACGCTCGCGTCCTTGCCCCACGAGCTCGTGGTGACCGTCTTGTCGTCCCAGCCGACACCCATGATGTTGGAGACGACGATGTCGCCCTCCTTCACCTTCGGGCCATCGCCCTTGATGAGCGTCTGCGTCACGATCTCGGTCGGCGCGGGAACATCGGGGATGATGATGCCGGGAGTGCCGTCGGGGGCGCGGACGACGCTGGGTAGGCCGCGTGCGTCGTTGAACTGCAGTGCACCGGATGCCTTCGCCGGCATGACATCGAGCACATCGATGACCGCGACGATGTTCTCGCCCTTGTCGAGACCGAACGCCTGGACGTTCTGGGCCCCGAAGTCCTCCGGAGTCAGGACGGCGAGGACACGGCTGCCACCGGTGGCGCACTCGAGAACGTCCGCGAGACCCGCGGAACGCTGAGCCCAGTAGTCGATGCTGTGCACGCGGCTCTGGTCGCCGTTGAACTCGGACTGGTAGAGCGCCTTGCCGCTGTCTCCGCCGTAGAAGGCGATGTCCAGCACCACGGGCTGGAAGTCCGATCCCAGTGCCAGACCGTCTCCGACGGTGACGTCGGCGAACGAGGTCTTGTCGGTCTTGACCGGTCCGAAGACGTCGACATCGGGGACGGAGCCGAGGTCACCGCTCACGTCGGCGACGTTCAGGATCTTGTCGTTGCCGCCGCGGTCGCACGCGGCGACACCGTCGGATGCTGTCGCGGTGCAGCCCGTCAGGGCGAGGACGGCGAGGCTGAGGGATGCCAGAACGGCGGACGTTTTACGCACGCGCTCCAGTCTATTCCGCGACGACCGTCGAGCTCGAACGGAAGCATGATGTTGCCGAGCGCATCGAGCGTCGGGACCAGGTTGAACGCCTGGAAGATGAAGCCGACGCGTCGACGCCGCAGGATCGTGAGGTCGATGTCACCGAGGCCGGTGATCTCGGTGTCTCCGATCCAGGCACGCCCTTCGGTGGGATTGTCGAGTCCCGCCATGATGTGCATCAGGGTGGACTTGCCGGAACCGGACGGCCCCATGATCGCGGTGAACTGCCCACGGCGGATGCCGACGCTCACATCGTCCAGCGCACGGACGGTGCCCTCGCCGGAGCCGTAGGTCTTCTTCAGGTGCTGGACGCGGGCGGCGAGCCCGAGGTCGGTGGTCGTGATCTCCATGACTCCGACGTTATTTCCGCGGCCCCGCGCGGGTCATCGCTCCCGGGGACCCTTCCGCATACATCGCAAGGATGATCTGCGGGGCGCCCCGGAGCGCGCAGGGGATCAGGCGAGGCCGTGCTCGAAGGCGAAGACCACCAGCTGCACGCGGTCGCGCAGCGCGAGTTTGCTGAGGATGCGACTGATGTGCGTCTTCACGGTCGCCTCGCTCAGATACTCGCGAGCGGCGATCTCGGAGTTCGAGAGCCCGCGGGCGGCGAGCGCGAAGATCTCCCGCTCACGGTCCGTGAGGTCGGTGTACTGCGCGGGCACAGGTTTGGGTGCCTCGGCGAAGTGCTCGAACAGGTCGCGCGTCGCCGAGGCGGCGATCACACTCGACCCCGAGTGCACCGTGCGGATCGCGGCGAGCAGGAACTCGGGGTCGGCGTCCTTGAGGAGGAAGCCGCTCGCCCCCTGACGGATGGCCCGCGCCGCCGCCTCGTCGAGGTCGAACGTGGTGAGCATGACGATGCGCGGCGGCTCCGGGCGTGCCAGTATCTCGGCAGTCGCGGTGAGCCCGTCCATGACGGGCATCCGGATGTCCATCAGCACCACGTCCGGCCGGGTCATGCGGACGACGTCGAGCGCCTCCTTCCCGTCGCCGGCTTCCCCCACCACTTCGAGGTCGGGCTGGGAGGCGACGAGCATCCGGATGCCGGCACGGAAGAGCGCCTGGTCGTCGACGAGCACGACTCTGATCATTCGGAGACTCCGATGGGGAGCGTGGCGTGGACGACGAACTGTGTCCCTCGGCGCTCGGCTTGCAGACTACCGCCGACGAGCTGTGCGCGTTCACGCATGCCGATGACTCCGTGTCCGCCCGGCGCGACGGTCGCCTCACCCGTGACCGTGTTGCGCACGTCCACGTCGACGCGATCCGGCAGCCAGGCGAGGTTCACGTCGACCGCGCCGTCGCCGTGTCGGATCGCGTTCGTGAGTGCTTCCTGCAGGATGCGGTAGACCGCG
>NZ_JAGYWT010000247.1:0-3649 GCF_019279095.1 Microbacterium sp. BF1
GCGGTCATCGTGATGATGCCTTTCGAGTGGGATGTGAGAGTTTCCTCGAAGGATCACGCGGTGACCGCACTTCGTCGCGATCGACGAGCCGGCCACCACGGGCTACACCACTTTATGGGGCACTACTCCGCGATTCGCGAGATCGGCCAGTTGGTGGTGCTGAGAAGTTCGGCCATGCGTTCGACTCGAAGCATCGTGAGGTACGCGATCGGCGACTTTCCGAAGGCTTCAACAAACACCCGGCGCAGCTGCGATGTGGACAAGTACGTACTGTCAGCAATCTCGGAGACTGTCCACCGGTGATGGAGTTTGGAGCGCATCATTCCGGCCGCCTCCCGGGCCTCCGGACGCAACGGTCGAAACTGTCTGTGCCGCGGGCGTGTGGGAAGCGTAGTTGTTCGTTGGATCGGTTTTCGACCTGCATTGGACACGGCCAGTAACGGTAGGACGACATCGAGCACGGCAAACAGCAATGCCTGCATGCGATGAAACCGGTGTGGGGGAGCTCCGTCGGTGCTGAGCGCGGCAAGTTCATCGAGCCACGGCATCAATATCCCGGCCCTGTCCTCGCCGATGCGGATCACTTGTGCTGGTTGCGAATAGTGGGTGTCGAGGAAGTCGACGGCATCACGACGGTCGCGGAACTGAGCCGCGTGCTGCCAGAACACTTGGTCGATCACGTAGTCACGATCTATGTAGAGCGTCGTGGCGGTGATCCAGTCCTCCGGCTCTGCTCCGCAGAGCGTATTCGCGGCGAGCACGATCACGTCACCCACTTCGACATTGCGATTCCCGAACTCGCCAGACAGTAGTGCGCCACCGGCTCGCACAACGATCAATTTCACACAGTCGAAGGCGATCGGAGCGATCGCGAGATGGTCAGTGCGAGTGCGCACGACGATCGGCGTATAGCTATTCACTTCGAATCTCGTCAGTGAATGCATGTTCGGCGCGGTTTTATGAGTAGCGAGGGTCAGCGCTCCATGCCGGCGGTCGACGAACGGAATCGCTGGATTGGGCGCGCCAGCTCCGAGACCAGGACATTTGCGAAGTCGACGGAAGTTTGAGCCTGTTGGGATGCGGGACGCGTAGACAGCGGATCGACAACTCTCACTGAGCTGTCGTGGCCTGTTTGGATCGACTTCCCTTCGACGTGTTGGATGCGTGCGTCGAGCGGCTGGATACGAGCGCCGGCATAGTTGCTATCAATTCCACGGACAGAGCGGACGCAAGTCGGATGGTGAGGTGCACGCAACCCTCCGCCAATACGCAAGTGGCTCAGAGGAGCTTGGATCACTGAAGAGCGCAGATCACAGATGGAGCGTAAAGCCGGCGCTTCGTGCTCCTCGCTTTTAGGATCACGTCCAACGAAACTGGCCGGGTTCGTGCGAGGTTCCCGAGGTCTAGTTTCGACAGGGATTGTGGTTCCTCGGTTTGGGAGCGAGGGACCTACCGAACTATCGAAATCCACCAAGCGCATCAGTTGCAGGGCGGTGCGACAGTTGAGGTAGGGGAAGTTCGGTCTCACGAACCTGTGATCTCTACGTCAGGGCTCGCGGTAGCCGAAGGCGGTTGTGACCGTGGTGGCGATGCGATCAGCGAGGATCTTTGGGCCTTCATCGCTGTCGCGGAGCCAGGTGATGATGAGCCATGTGGCACCGCCCGCGATGAGTGTCATGAGGTCGTGCGCAGACGTGACTTGCCCGCGAGTGGCATGTTCGAAGGGCTCAGGGGCTGCGCGTTCGAGAGAGATTGCGACGAGTTCGGTGAGGAGGTTGAGGTCGGTGGCGCCGTCGAGGACACGGAGGTAGAAGTCTCGGTGCTTGGCAAGGTGCACAAGGTCGGGGAGGAATTGCGCGGCCACGATGTCGCGGATCTGCGCCGGGGTGAGCTCAGCGACCGGGATCGGCTCGGGGATGGGGCTTGCGGCGGCGAGCCGGGTGAGGGCGGCGGCGCGGGCGATGGCCGGGATGTCGGGGAAGTGCTGGTAGAAGGTGGGTCGGGTGACGCCGGCCTCTTCGACGAGTCGAGTGATGCTGATGTCCGAGACCGCGCGGTCGTCGAGGAGGCGGGTGGCGACATCCACCAGCGCGTTGCGGCTGCGCTGCATACGCGGGTCCATCGGTTCGACGGTGCTCATGATCCCAGTCTCACTCAATCTTGCAAGATTTACAATCGTAAAATAAAGTGAGGTGGTCACCAACTACTTGATAGAGGAGGAATCGTTGTGCCCGATCTGATGCATGTACCGCAGCCGCCGACGAAGCCGTTCGTAGGGAACCTGTTCGATGTCGATACCGCGAAGCCGGTCCAGGGACTGATGAAGCTGGCCGAGACGTATGGTCCGTTCTTCAAGATCTCCATTGCCGGGGACGACATGTACATCGCGGGGTCGCAGGAGATCGTGAACGAACTGTGTGATGAATCGCGGTTCGGGAAGAAGATCGATGTGACGTTGGAGAACCTGCGTCCGATCGTCGCGGACGCGTTGTTCACCGCTCATGATGATGAGCCGAACTGGGGGAAGGCGCACCGGATTTTGGTGCCCGCGTTCGGGCCGTTGGGGGTCCGGTCGATGTTCCCTGGGATGCGGGACATCGCCGAGCAGATGATGCTGCGGTGGGAACGGTTCGGATCGGACGCGGTGATCGACGTCCCCGCCGACATGACCCGGCTGACGCTGGACACGATTTCGTTGTGTGCGTTCGATTTCCGGTTCAACAGCTTCTACCAGGACGAGCTGCACCCGTTTGTGGGGGCGATGACGGGCGCGTTGGGTACCGCGTTGAGCCGGTCGTTGCGGCCGAAGTTCGTCAACGCGCTGGATTTCACCGGGAACCGGAAGTTCGACGTGAACACGGCGCTGCTGCACACGGTGGCGGGGGAACTGATCGCCGATCGCCGCGCCGACCCGAACAGCCTGGCCAAGGACGACCTGTTGGGGCGGATGCTCAACGGCCGCGACCCCGAGACGGGGGAGGGACTCTCGGATGAGAACATCGCGAACCAGATGGTGACGTTCCTCGTCGCAGGTCACGAAACCACCAGTGGGCTGCTGTCGTTCACGACCTACCTGCTGCTGCGCAACCCGGACGTGATGGAGAAGGCCCGCGCCATGGTGGATGAGGTCGCCGGCGATGACGCGCTGCAACTCGAGCATCTGGGGAAGCTGCGGTATCTCGAGCAGATTCTGATGGAGACGCTGCGGTTGTGGCCGACCGCGGCCGGGTTCGCGGTCGCCCCGCACGAGACGACCCTGCTCGCAGGAAAGTACGAACTCACCCCGGAAGACACCGTGATGGTGATGTCCCCGATCCTGCACCGCGACACCACCGTATGGGGAAACGATGTGGAGGCGTTCGTGCCGGAGCGGTTCGACCCGGCCAGGGCCGAGCTCCTGCCGCCGAATGCGTGGAAACCGTTCGGCAACGGCGCCCGAGCCTGCATAGGTCGACCGTTCGCGATGCAGGAAGCGCACTTGGTGTTGGCGATGATGCTGCAACGCTTCGACCTCGCTCTCGACGATCAGGACTATGAACTGTCCATCCACGAGTCGTTGACGATGAAACCGGAAGACCTCCGCATCCGCGTCACCGCACGCCGCCCCGCCGCGACCCTCAACCCCGCCCCCCGGCCGGCCCCGACCGCA
>NZ_JAGYWT010000248.1:0-3648 GCF_019279095.1 Microbacterium sp. BF1
GACCGCCCTCAGTAGTTCAGGAGGCAACGGCTGTTCAGGGGATGCGTACCGGACCATTCGCCAAGTCTGCCGTAACCGTCACCGACGCTATCAGGGATTGCAGTTCAGTTACAACCTTGCAGAAAGAGGTTCGGCGACCTGTTCGGTCACGACTCGCACCCGGGCGATGCGTCGTCGATCGAGCTCCGCGACCTGGATCGTGGCGCCTGGCACCTCCACGACGTCGCCGACGACGGCGAGACGCCCCAGCTGCTCCGTCACGAATCCGGCGATCGTGTCGGACGAACCGCGCGGCATCGACAATCCGGTGAGCTCCTCGAAGTCCTGCAGGTTGAGTCGTCCGTCGATGCCGTCGTCAGCCGAGATGAACACCTCGGCGTCGTACTCGTCGAAGATCTCGCCGACGACCTCCTCCACGAGGTCTTCCAGAGTGACCAGGCCGTCGGTCCCGCCGTACTCGTCGACGACCACCGCGATGTGGTGCCCCTCTGCGCGCATGCGGGTCAGAGTCGGCAGCACACGTGCGGTCGAGGGGATATAGGGGATGTCGCGCATGAGCGCGCTCAGTGGACGCGTCGGATCGTCGGATGCGGCCTCGAAGAGATCGCGCACGTGCACGAACCCGGTGATGTCGTCGATCGAGGTCTCCGAGACGGGGTAGCGCGAGAACGGAAGGTCGCGCACCTGCGCCATCACCTCGCCGACGCTCGCGGCCTCGTCGAGGGCGACGACCTCGGGCCGCGGTCGCATGACCTCGCTGACCTGGCGACCGCGGAGGGACAGCACGTCGTCGAGGATGCGCCGTTCGTCATCGGGCAGCCCCTGATGGCTGGCCACGATGTCGCGCACCTCCTCATCCGTCATCTCGTCGCTGGTCTTGCGCGGATCGCCGCCGAGCAGCCGGACGAGGGCGTTCGTGGACACCGACAGCAACCAGATCACCGGGCGCATGACCGTCGCGAACCCGTTGAGTGCGGGAGCGACCGCGTAGGCGAACTGCGCATTGCGCTGGATCGCGAGGCGCTTCGGCACGAGCTCGCCGAGCACCAGCGACAGATAGGCGATCACGAGGGTGAGCACGAGCGTGGCGACCGTGAGCGCGAGAGCAGGGGCGAGGCCCCACGACTCCAGCACCGGTGCCAGCGACGGCGCGATCGATGTCGCACCGTACGCCGCCGAGGCGAACCCGGCGACGGTCACACCGATCTGCACCGCCGACAAGAAGGTGTTGGGATTGCGGGCGAGGGCGGCGACCTTCGCCCCGCGGCGCCCGCGCTGACCGATGGCGTTGATCTGACTCTCGCGCAGCGTGACCAGCGCCATCTCCGTCGCAGCGAAGACACCGCCGATCAGCACGAACGCGAAGACGAGGGCGATGTTCCAGAGCAGGTCGCCCATCAGAGGGCCGCCTCGTCTGTGGTGGGGTGAGCGCCCGGGATGAACCGGGCGCTCGTACTGTCAGAGTCCGAAGAATCAGAACAGCGCTGCGCGCTCAAGAGTGCTCCTTGTCGTTGCGGGTGGTGGTGTCGGCGCCGGCCGGAACGGAATCCGGTGCCCGACGCGTCTTGAGAAGGCTGGCCACGGTCGCGATCGTGATGGTGGCGGCAATGAACAGCAGCGAGAACCAGATCGGGATCTCGGGAGCCCACAGCATCGGCTCGCCGCCGTTGATGAACGGAAGCTCGTTGACGTGCATCGCGTGCAGCACGAGCTTGACGCCGATGAAGGCGAGGATGACCGCGAGCCCCTGAGCCAGGTAGACGAGGCGCTCGAGCAGTCCGCCGATGAGGAAGTACAGCTGGCGCAGACCCATCAGCGCGAAGGCGTTCGCCGTGAAGACGATGTAGGCCTGGTCGGTGAGACCGTAGATCGCAGGGATCGAGTCGACGGCGAACACCAGGTCGATGAACCCGATCGCGATGATCGTGAGGAGCATCGGCGTGACGAAGCGCTTGCCGTTCTTCACCACGGTGAGGCGGTCGCCGTTGTACTCGTCGCTGACGGGGAGGTGACGGCGCACGAACGTCATGAAACGTCCGTTGGCCGGGTTGCTCTCGTGGTTGCTGAATGCCTGACGGTAGGCGAGCACGAGCAGCAGTGCACCGAACAGGTAGAAGATCCACGAGAAGTTCTCGATGAGCGTCGCGCCGACGGCGATGAAGATTCCGCGGAGGATCAGCGCGATGACGATGCCGATCATCAGCACCTTTTGCTGGTACTTCTTCGGCACGGCGAAGCCGGTCATGACGATGAGGAACACGAAGAGGTTGTCGATCGACAGCGCCTTCTCGGTCAGATACCCGGCGAAGTACTCCCCACCGAACGTCCATCCGGAGAAGACGCCGATGCCGACGCCGAACAACAGCGCGAGGCTGATGTAGAAGATCGACCAGCGCGCCGACTCCGCGATCGTCGGCTCGTGCGGGGTGCGCACGTGGGCGAAGAACTCGTAGACGAAGAAGGCGATCGTGATCGCGATCGTGATGACCCAGATCAGCGGCGTGATATCCAAATGAGGGCTCCAGACTCGAGGTACGACAGTACCGCCAAAGTCTTCTCCATTCCATGAGACATGGAACCGGTGGCCCGGGATGCGACATGCATCCGTAATGACGACCCCACCGTGTCGGAGTACTCCCCTTGGGATTTCCCAGATTAGAAGAAGACCCTCTGCGATTCCTGTGGATCTGCCGAAAGTGACATGCAGGCGGTCCGCTACTCCGGGGCGTCGGAGGGGGTGAGGTCCTGCTCCTCGGCGCGATCGATGATGGCGGGGAGCGCGTCGTCGAAGAAGGCGACCAGGACGGCGCGGGTCTTGCTCGCATCGCGCTAGAGGATCGCCTCTCGGAGGGAAACGACGAAGGCGCCGACGACATCCCAGTCGAACGCGTCCTTCGCATGCTGACTGAACCGACGGATCTGCGGCCCGAGGCGGTCGATGACGACGGCGCGCGAGGCGTTGCCCTCGATGCGCGCGAAACTCGTCGCGGTCGCACGAAGTGCGATCCCGAAGCCGACGACGTCGCGGTCCTTCACCGCTGTCGACATCTCCCCGGCGAGCTCGGCGAGGTACGCGGTGTCGTCGTCCTGGATCCGAGGCATCACATGACGCACCGCGCCGATCCAGATGTCGCCGAAGAGGTCGACGGCATTGCGGACCTGATCCAGATCGATCGGCGCGACCCGGGTGTAGCGGTTGCGCTGCATCTCGACGAGGCCGTGGTCGGCCAGGCGGTCGCGTCGCCAAAGGCTGAAGCATCGGCAGGCAGGGCACTTACGCTCTGTAGGCCGGGATGTGATCCGGGAAGTCCGTCTCTCCGATGCCGCCGGGTCCGTAGAACGCGGCGACGAACTGGCTCGCCTGTGCGACAAGTTCCGTCGCTGCGATCTGACCAGACGACGGAGCCAAGGTGAACCCGTAGGTGCCGCCCGCCGGGCCGTTGAGCCACGCAAAGTCGTAACTCATACCGCCGTCTGGTTGGGTTCGCTCGCTGACCCGAAACAGCTCGCCCTGGACAACAGGGTCTGATGCAGGAACAGGTGACATCTAGCGTGGCTAGCCGAGATGGCTGGCCTGGAAGGATGTCATCATGCCCAAGCCGTTTCCCAAGGAGTTCCGCGACGATGTGATCCGCGTTGCGGAGAGTC
>NZ_JAGYWT010000249.1:0-3635 GCF_019279095.1 Microbacterium sp. BF1
CGGGCACCCCGCAGGCTCGTGCGCGAGCTCATCGACCATCTCCCCGCCCGCGAGCGGCCGTTGCCGGCACGCGCCGAGGATCTCGCTCACTACGGCAGGTACAAGCTGCTCGTCACCGAGAGCGCGTCAAAGATCCGCCTCGACGACATCGTGATGGGCTCGGTGCGGGGGAGGGGCTTCGGCAGCTCACTCCTGCAGGAGCTATGCCGGTACGCAGACCATCGCTCCCTGCCGATCGTATGCACCATGATGACCGACTACCCGGACCTGCCGCGGGATGCGTCCCCGGAGGAGTACAAGGCGGCCCAGCGGACCGCTGAGCGTCGCCTGGCCGGGTGGTACCACCGCCATGGCTTCCGGTCCTCTCGCCCCGTCGACGAGTGGAAATCCCGCACGGATCTACGGCGGGAACCCGGCCCCCACGAACGGAAGGAAACGACATGACCGAGAACACGACAGTCCCAGAGAAACCCGCGCGCACGACGCTGCGCGACGCGCTGCGACAGATCCGGGATGAGATCGCGGCACAGTTCGCGATCGACCGCACCGGCATCACACGCCGAGAGGTCCCTGCCCGGGCGAAAGCCGCAGCCTGGGCCGCGATCGCCGGAATCTACCTCGTGGGCTGGAGCGAAGGGGTCCGGGTTGCTGTCGTGATGCTGCTCGGATGGACTCCTGCGCCCGACACGTGGCCCACGGGTACCGTTGCCACCGCCACGGCGGGCATCGTACGACAGATCGCCGTGGTGTTGATGGCGGCCGCGTTGATCTGGGCGTTTCGTCGGTACGCGGGCGCTGAGGTACAACGTGCCACCTGGAGGACCAGCGTCAAGACGTTCCCCGTCGGCTACCTCGCCGTGTTCATCGGATTCACCCTCGCGGGGGCGCTCAGCACGGTCTTCGGGTTGCCGTCCAACGAGTTCGATCTTGCGCCGATCGATGACCCGCTTCTGCACGTTCTCAATATCGTCAACGATGGGATGGCCGGCCCAAGCGAGGAGCTGGCCCTTCTCGCGCTCGTCGTCGTTGCGCTCCGTGCCACCGGGCACAGCTGGACTGTGGTCCTCATCGCGGCGATTGCTGTGCGGGTGCCCTTTCACCTGTACTACGGCTGGGGTGCGATCGGCCTCGCCGCCTGGGCCCTCCTGATGGTTCTGCTGTACCGCCGCACGGGAGCTATCGTCGCCCTCATCCTCGAGCACGCCACGTTCAACATGCTCACTTACGCCGGCGCCATCGGATGGTCACTCAAGCTGATCTTCACGCTGTCTGGCCTCGTGGTCGTCGGCGTCGTCTTGACTAAAAGCATCGCGCAGCGAGAGAAGGCCGCAGCGGAGAAACCGTAGTGCGCTCGGCACACGTCGAGAGAGGGCCCCGCCAGCTCGGCGGGGCCCTCTCTCTTGAGTTCTGCCGGACAGCCCGCGCGGTGGTTACTCCCCAATTTCTCCGATGTGCTCGCCAGAGAGAGCGCGTTTGACGAGCTGCGCATGCTCGGCAGACACCGGGAACTGGATCTCGGCGCCGTCTGGGAAATGCTCGTCCCCGGCACTGACCATGAGAAGGAAGTCGCCACTCGGGTACTGCGTGATGGTGAGTGATCCGCTTGTCAGCGACGGCTCCCCGTCGATGGTGCTCACCGGCCAAGTCAACGTGATCCGAAGGTTGTCGTTGTCCATCTATACTCCGAGCGGTGCGACGGATGCTGCGGCCGAGTGGAACGCCGCATACCGCGGCCGCCGCGTCGTTCATCCGGGACGCGAGGCGACCGAGGTCGACCCGCAGATGTACGAGCAGATGAACACCGAGCTGGGTGCGCTGCGCGAGCGGCTGCGCAGCGTTCCCGTCGACGATCGCGAGACGTGGGCGCGTGTCGCACAGCACACGGCAGGCGCTTTCGCCGCATGGTCCAACGCCGTCGAGAACGAGCCTGGCGACCTCGCCCGAGCGTCCGACATTCTGTCGCGCTCCGCACAGACCTGGCGCGCGCCGATCAAGCCGAAGCCGACCAGCATGGGGTCGCTCGCCGGCACAGCGATGCTTCTCGCGTCCGCTGCCAGAGGCGGACAGGGACTAGCTGCACAGGTCGTGATGATCCACCAGCTCGCGGACCCACGCGCGATTCCGTGTTGGTGAGCGTCGGATATTTTCTCGAGGAGTACGGAGTTGATGAGAGTTGGGACGACCTCACCGCAGCGCACGACGATGACGAGTGGGTGGCGGTGAACGTGGTTGGCCGCGAGGTCTACCAGCAGGCAGACGCCGAGCGTCTTGCCACCTTCGCGGAGAGCCCTGACACAGTGTGCAGGAACTCGCCGCCGGATCGGACGTCTTTGTCACGGTTCTTCCCGGGCCGGTCGAGCTGCGCCAGGTCATGGTCGAGGCGCTTCCGCTGCTGCCTCCCGGCGCGCTCTGGTTGGATCTCACCTCCGGTGACCCTGCCGTCACCCGGGATCTCGCAGCCCACGCGGCACAGCATGACGTGGCGGTGGTGTCCGCACCGATGGGCGGATCGGTCGACGAGGCCGCGAAGAACATGCTTGTGTTCTTTGTCAGCGGCGAGGAGGTCGCCGTCGCCCGGGCCTTGCCGATCCTGAACACGCTCGCGAAAGATGGTGGGATCCGGCGAGCCGGGGCACGCGCCGAGGACGGTCAGATCGTGAAGCTGCTCGCCAACGGACTCTGGTTCGCCCACTCGGTCGCGGCCGCGGAAGCACTCCTCATCGGCCAGGGCCTCGGGGTCTCGACCATAGAACTTCACCATCTTCTCCGGGATAGTGCGGGAGGGAGCCGGTTCCTCGACGACCATGCCGGCCGGCTTCTCCAGGGCGACTACCTCTCTACTTTTGGGGTCGACCGTGTCGTGGACGAGCTCGACACCATCACCACCATGGCCCGCACCGCGCAAGTTCCAACCCCGGTGCTCGATGCGTCCTCGAGCCTGCATCACGCAGCCCTCGATCTTTACGGGCCGGAGCTCGGCGAACTGCTGGCCGTGAAGCTGCTCGAGCAGCGCACGGGGCGCCGCTTGCGCGCCGACTGAGGCGGAAGCGGTGGGTCGCTTGCAAGCGCAATCTCGCCGCGTATTACCGGATGCCCCGCGCCGGATCAACCCCTCTTCTCGAGATTCGGGAGCGAACTTATCTTCGGCGTACCGGGGGTGTCCCCAGCATCCTCGGGTACTACCGGTGGCCCCGCACGGACCCCAGCCCTCGTGGAGGTCGCCGGGCCCTTCTAGGGTTTGCGGATAAAAGTCGATCCCCCTCATGCGCGGGGGCGTATGAGGGGGATCCGACATCTCACTCCGCAAGAACGGAGGGAACGCTGACTGCTCCCGGTATCCCCAGATCCCGGTTCACCGACTCCCCAGAGGTAGTGCGAGAAAGCGCAACCCACCCTCGGGAGACGTCTCCATCCTGTCGAAGCCGCGGCAGCGGTGCACCTCCTCTGGTTCACACCTACAACTTCTGGGTGAACGGCCGACCTAGACTTGTAGCTAGGCCACACTAGCTGTGATGTCCAGGCAGGTTGTTTTCGATTCTGCTGATGGGCGGGGCTCCGATCGCGGAGTGGTGCCTGTGATGATTGTAGAAGTGCAGCCAGCCCGGGAGTGCTTTGCGGCGCTCAGTCTCTGAGGG
>NZ_JAGYWT010000025.1:0-11319 GCF_019279095.1 Microbacterium sp. BF1
GGCCGAGCGGTTCCAGGCGCGGTCGATCGAGGAGCGGCATCTCGACGCGCGGGAGAAGAGAGCCGTGTGGGTGAAAGACGTCGGCGACGGGATGACACAGCTCGGGGTGCTCGGTCCCTCGGCGCTCGTCCACGGTGTCTTCGATCGCCTGACGCAGATGGCCGACGCGATGCAGGAGCCCGAGTCCCAGGAGCCCGAGTCCCCGGAGCCCGATCGGCGCACCATCGCGCAGCTCCGCGCCGATCTCGCCCTCGACCTGCTCCTCGCCGGTGCCCCGGTCGGGCATGGCGACTCGGAGGGCTCCCTCGCGGCGATCCGC
Organism: Microbacterium sp. BF1; assembly: GCF_019279095.1. Taxonomy (NCBI): domain Bacteria; kingdom Bacillati; phylum Actinomycetota; class Actinomycetes; order Micrococcales; family Microbacteriaceae; genus Microbacterium; species Microbacterium sp. BF1. The sequence continues at coordinate 320 of NZ_JAGYWT010000025.1, forward strand.
GGAACAGTGTCGATCACTGTTCCCGTCATGACCCTGATCGCGGGCGACGCGACACCGGCCGAGCTGAACGGCCGCACCCCGATCGACCCCGTGACCGCCCGCCGGTTCGCCGGTGCGGCATCCGGATGGGACCGTATCCTCACCCACCCCATCACCGGGACGGTCCTCGCGGTCGACCGCTATCGGCCGGGTTCGGATCTGAGGCGACATCTTCGTGCCAGGGATCAGCGCTGCAGATTCCCCACCTGCGGGTATCCGTCCACCGATTGCGACATCGATCATCATCGCGATGCCGTGCTCGGTGGCTCCACCGACGAGTCGAACCTCGGCCATCTGTGTCGACGCCATCATGTGCTCAAGCACCATTCGCCGTGGGCGGTCGAGCCTCTGGGCGGTGGCCTCTACGCCTGGACGAGCCCGACCGGCAAGGTCTACGTCGACCGGCCGCCTCCCCAGAACACCGTCACCTTCACCGAGGATCCCGAGGTCGCCCCGTTCTGAGTGACGCCGCCGTGCGCCCGGAACAGCGCCGAATCTCAAAGTTGAGCCAAGTCATATCAAGTTCACTTGACTCCTTCTCGACCCCTGGGTACACTTGAGTCATCGCGACTCAGGTTTTCCTGATCGCTGCAGATCTTCCGAACCACAACGAACTTCCAACAAAGGAGAGAACACATGGCACGTGCTGTCGGTATCGACCTCGGAACCACCAACTCCGTCGTCAGCGTCCTCGAGGGTGGCGAGCCCAAGGTCATCGCCAACGCAGAGGGCTTCCGCACGACCCCTTCGGTCGTGGCCTTCACCAAGGACGGGGAGGTGCTCGTCGGTGAGACCGCGAAGCGCCAGGCCGTCACCAACGTCGACCGGACGATCGCTTCCGTCAAGCGCCACATGGGCACCGACTGGACCTTCGACGTCGACGGCAAGAAGTGGACGCCGCAGGAGATCTCCGCGCGCATCCTGATGAAGCTGAAGCGCGACGCCGAGGCGTACCTGGGCGACACGGTGACCGACGCGGTCATCACGGTCCCCGCGTACTTCAACGACGCCGAGCGTCAGGCCACCAAGGAAGCCGGCGAGATCGCGGGCCTCAACGTCCTGCGCATCATCAACGAGCCGACCGCTGCCGCTCTGGCGTACGGCCTCGACAAGGGCAAGGAAGACGAGCTCATCCTGGTCTTCGACCTGGGTGGCGGAACGTTCGACGTCTCGCTGCTCGAGGTGGGCAAGGACGACGACTTCTCCACGATCCAGGTGCGCTCGACCGCCGGTGACAACCGTCTCGGTGGAGACGACTGGGACCAGCGTCTCGTCGACTACCTGATCAAGCAGTTCAAGGAGACCACGGGCGTCGACGTCTCGGGTGACAAGATCGCCCTGCAGCGTCTCAAGGAGGCTGCGGAGCAGGCGAAGAAGGAGCTCTCCTCCTCGACGTCGACGAGCATCAACCTGCCCTACCTGTCGCTGACCGAGTCGGGCCCGGTGTCGCTTTCCGAGACCATCACCCGCGCGAAGTTCGAGGACCTCACGAAGGACCTTCTCGACCGCACCAAGAAGCCGTTCGAGGACGTCATCCGCGAAGCCGGCATCAAGGTGTCCGAGATCGACCACATCGTGCTCGTCGGTGGATCCACGCGTATGCCTGCGGTCGCCGAACTCGTCAAGCGCGAGACCGGCAAGGACGCGAACAAGGGCGTCAACCCGGATGAGGTCGTCGCCGTCGGCGCCGCGCTCCAGGCCGGTGTCCTCAAGGGTGAGCGCAAGGACGTTCTCCTCATCGACGTCACCCCGCTGAGCCTCGGTATCGAGACCAAGGGCGGCATGATGACCAAGCTCATCGAGCGCAACACGGCCATCCCGACCAAACGCAGCGAGACCTTCACCACGGCAGACGACAACCAGCCGTCCGTCGCGATCCAGGTCTTCCAGGGCGAGCGTGACTTCACGCGCGACAACAAGCCGCTCGGCACGTTCGAGCTGACGGGTATCGCTCCGGCTCCCCGCGGCATCCCGCAGATCGAGGTCACCTTCGATATCGACGCCAACGGCATCGTGCACGTGTCCGCCAAGGACAAGGGCACCGGCACCGAGAAGTCGATCGTCATCTCCGGCGGCTCGTCGCTGTCGAAGGAAGACATCGAGCGCATGGTGCGCGAGGCCGAGGAGCACGCCGCTGAGGACAAGGCGCGCCGCGAGGCCGCAGAGGTCCGCAACCAGGCCGAGACGCTCGCGTACTCGATCGACAAGCTGATCACCGAGAACGACGACAAGCTGCCCGAAGACGTGAAGACCGAGGTCAAGGCCGACGTCGACGCGCTCAAGACGGCGCTGGCCGGCGAAGACGACGAGGCCGTGAAGACCGCGTTCGACAAGCTCAACCAGTCGCAATCCAAGCTCGGCGAGGCCATCTACGCCTCCTCGCAGGCGGATGCCGCTGCCGGCGCTTCGGCTGACGGCGAGGCCCCGGCCGGTGACGCTCCCTCCTCCGAGGAAGACGTCATCGACGCCGAGGTCGTCGACGACGAGGACGAGAAGAAGTAATCATGACGGACAAGAACTTCGACGAGAACCAGTTTCCTGAGTCCGCCGAAGGTCGCAGCGAGGGGTCGGATGCTCAGGCATCCGGCCCCGTGCCGCAGAACCCGGACTCCACCGAGGCGAAGGCCGCCGAGGGGTCGGACGAGACTCCTGACGACGGCGCCGATGACCTCACGGTCGACGACATCCTCGGTGCCACGCAGACCGGTGAGGCCGCGGCGGAAGACGCCGTGCTCGCCGACCTCGAGTCCACGCTGCTGAACGACCTCAAGCGCCTCCAGGCCGAATACGCGAACTACCGTCGCCGCACCGAAGAGCAGCGTCAGGTCGAGATCGAGCGAGCGAAGGGCGAGGCCGCCAAGGGCCTGGTCCCCGTGCTCGATGACCTCGACCGCGCGGCTCAGCACGGTGATCTGGTGGAGGGCACGCCCTTCGCCGTGATCGCCGACAAGGTGCGCACGGTCGTGGAGCGTCTCGGAGTGGTCGCGTACGGCGCGAAGGGCGAGGAATTCGACCCGCAGCGCCACGAGGCCATCTTCCAGCAGCCGACCCCCGGCGCCGAGAAGACCACGATCCTCGAGGTCGTCGAGGTGGGCTACCGCCTCGGAGACGTCGAGCTGCGCCCCGCGAAGGTCGTCGTCGCTGTCCCCGCGGAGTAGGTGATCGATGGCCAGCCAGGATTGGTTCGACAAGGACTTCTACAAGACCCTCGGGGTCTCCAAGGACGTCAGTGATGCGGATCTGAAGAAGACGTATCGCAAGCTCGCGCGGAAGTACCACCCGGACTCCAATCAGGGTGATGCCAAAGCCGAAGCGAAGTTCAAGGAGATCAGCGAGGCCTACTCGGTGCTCTCCGACACCGAACAGCGCAAGGAATACGACGAGATCCGCGCCATGGGATCCGGCGCTCGCTTCACGGCGAGCGGTGCGGGTGCCGGCGGCTTCGAAGACGTGTTCAGCCGGTTCGGACAGCAGGGCCGCGGACAGACGGCGGACTTCGAGGACATCTTCGCGATGTTCAACCAAGGGCAGGGTGCGAGCTTCGGCAACGGACGCTTCGGGCAGCCGAGTGGCGGATACCGCGGCTTCGGCGGCCCGCAGCGCGGAGCCGATGTCACGGCCCGCACCACGCTCGACTTCGTCACCGCCGTGCAGGGCGAGACCATCTCCCTGCAGGGCGAAGACGGCAAGCCCTTCAAGGTGAAGATCCCGGCGGGCGTCGCCGACGGCCAGAAGATCCGTCTCCGCGGTCGCGGTCGTCCTTCGCCCGATGGGGGAGAGAGCGGCGACATCGTCGTGCAGATCGCGGTGCGCCCGCACCCGGTCTTCACGCGCGACGGACTCAACCTGCGCGTCGTGGTGCCTGTGACGTTCACCGAGGCGACTCTCGGTGCGACCATCGAGGTCCCGACCCTCGGCGGCGACGTGGTCAAGCTCCGCGTCGCACCCGGTACCCCCTCCGGGCGGGTGCTGCGGGTCAAGGGCCGAGGGGTTGCGACCTCGAAGGGCACGGGCGACCTGCTCGCCGAGCTCCAGGTCGCGGTGCCGACGCACCTCGACGACGCCGCACGTGCGGCTCTGGAGAAGTTCCAGGAACTCGAGCCCGACGAGAACCCGCGGGCCGAGCTGATGGCGAAGGCGCGGCGATGACCGATCGTCGAAGCGGGCACCGGGGGCGGAGGCGTTCATGATGAATGCTGACACCCCGGTGTTCGCGATCGCGGCCGCCGCCGAGCTCGCCGGCCTTCATCCCCAGACGCTGCGGCAGTACGACCGCATCGGGCTCGTCGTCCCCGGACGCACTTCCGGCGGTTTGCGCCGGTACTCCCCCCGGAACATCGAGCAGCTGCGCGAGGTCGCCCAGCTCTCTTCCGAGGGCGTGAGCCTCCCCGCGATCGCCCGTCTGCTCGACCTCGAAGACGAGAACAGGGCGCTGCACAACCGCATCGCCGTGCTCGAGAGTGCGTTGCGCACCGAGCGCGAGAGTCGCCCCGGAGTCCGCGTGTTCGCCGCGGGTTCCGCCGGAGTCGTACCCATGCCGACCGGACGGCGCCTGCGTCGCTCGACGGAGGTCGTGCTCTGGGACCCGCGCGGGAGCGCCTAGGCCCGCCGCCGTCATCCCACCCCTCAGACCGGCTCGACCGAGAACCGGTAGGCGACGCCTTGACGGAACGGCTCCACGATCTCGGCGAGGAAGTTCACCAGCCGTTCGCGCGGATGGTCGAGGTGGGGGGGTGAAGACGCGGAGCAGGCCGCGGGGGCCGGGGATCGGGAGGATGCCGATCCGGAGGCCGTTGGCGTGGCCCCAGCGGGGCTCGGATGCGGGGTCGCCGGATGGGCGGGGCCACCGCTCGGCGCGGGAGTCGGACAGGCCGAAGACGCTGGTGTGTTGAAATCGATTTCGCTAGATTCGGGTTCATCATCGCCGATCGAGGAGGATCATGCCCCGTGTCACCATCGAAACCCGCCGGACCGTCGTCGCGGCATCCGTCGTCCTCGTTCTCGGCCTCGCCGGGTGCGCCGGAGGAGGCGGAGTGAGCGTCGACCCCGATCAGGACAAACCCTTCGTGCTCGGGGGCATCTCTGGCCTCACCGAGATCGCGCAGCTCACCGGCCCCGACGCGATGAACGACACCGCTGCGGTGTCGGTCGCCGGCACGGATCTGGGCTCGATGACCAACGTCGGGGACAAGACGTTCTTCTTCTTCGGCGACACCTTCGGCGAACGCGACCCCGAGTCGATCGGGGGCCAGGGCGGCTTCTGGCGGTCGAACGTCGCGGCGTGGACGACGGACGACGACCCCGCCGACGGCATCGGGTTCGAGGGGTGGGTGGAGGACGACATCGGTCTCGCCGCCCCGCTCATCGAGGGCGATCACGACGCCAACGGCGCCGGCGGCGAGGTCACGAAGATCCCCACCTACGGCTTCGCGATCGGCGACACGATCTACGTCTCGTACATGTCGGTGCGGTTCTGGGGCGAGCCGGGTGCGTGGGATGCGAACTACGCGGCGCTCATCGTCTCGCGGGACGACGGGCAGTCCTGGGCGCCGGTCGAAGGCGTGGAGTGGCCGGGGGATTCGAATTTCGTGCAGGTCGCGACCGCCGAGGTGACCGACGGCGGTCAGGACTGGATCTACTTCTGGTCGATCCCGTCCGGGCGGTTCGGGGGCGTGCAGCTGATGCGCGTCCCGGCCACCGAGGAGGCGGTCGAGGACCAGGCGGCGTACTCGTACTTCGCCGGCGTCGACGGCGAGACGCCGCAGTGGAGCGAAGACCTGGCGGATGCCGAGACCATCGTCGAAGGGACGATCGGCGAGCTCTCGGTGATGTGGTCGACGTACCTCGAACGCTGGATCATGACGTACTCGGATGCCGGGAGCGCCTACATCCGCGAGGGCATCACGCCGTGGGGCCCGTGGGGAGACCCGATCGAGGTCGTGCCGGGCGCCGACTATCCGGGTCTGTACTCGCCGTATCTGAATCCGCGCTATGTCGACGACGACGGGAGGCGGATCTACTTCACGCTCTCCCTGTGGGACCCGTACAACGTGTTCTGGTTCTCCGTCGACCTCGAGCGCGCCGACTCGTGACCTGGGTCGCGCCGACTCGTGGGAGAGGACCGGATCCCTTGCGTATGAAATCGATTTCGCCTAATCTGACGCATACCCGGTCACTGAGGATCCACGGGCGCGGCCGGTGTCCGTCGGCGGCAGCCGAACACACAGCAGCGACTCGACGAAGAGTCCGTTCCTGAGGAGGAACCCATGAGAATCACCACACGTACGCGCAGGGCCACGCTCGCCGCTCTCGGCGCGCTCACGGTCGGCACGATGCTCGCCGCCTGCGGCTCCGGCACGCCGGGCGAATCGGCGGGCGACGGCGGCGGAGAGGACGGCGTCACGACCGTCCAGTTCTGGCACCGCAGCTTCACCCCGGTCGAGAACGAGTGGTACGCCGACATCGTGAAGAAGTTCAACGCCTCGCAGGACAAGATCAAGGTCGTCGACACCGAGGTGCCCGCCGACGCCTGGGATCAGAAGATGAAGGCCGCACAGGCCGCAGGCAAGGCGCCGGACCTCTACACCAGCTCCGCGAACCTGTACGACCTCGTCAACGCCGGGCAGGTGCACGAGCTCGACTCGATCGTCCCGCAGGAGGCGCTCGATGAGATCCTCGACAACGCCACCTCCATCTCCGAGATCGACGGCACTCACTACGCCTACCCGCTGCTGCTCGAGCCGCAGACGGTCCTGTTCTGGAACACCGACATGCTCGACGCGGCCGGCGTCGACTCCTCGGCAGCGCCGGAGACCTGGGAGGACCTGCTCGCCGCGTGCGCGAAGATCCAGCCCACGCTCTCCGACGGCCAGTACTGCATCTCACCGGCACAGGATGCCGTGACGCTCGCCTGGTCGACCGTCGGACAGCAGTACAACTTCGCCGGCCACCTGGCGCTCACCGACGACTGGACCGCCCCCGACATCGACAACGACGGCTACCGGGATCTGATGGCGCAGTACAAGGAGCTGTGGGACAAGGGATACATGCCCAAGCAGCCGCTCGCCGCCTACGTCGCGGGCGAGGACTTCGGTCAGAAGAAGGTCGCCTTCAAGGTCTCCGGCTCGTGGATGATGTCCGAGATCGGCTCCGACTACGCCGACCTCCTCCCCAAGACGGGCGTCGGGGCCTTCCCGAGCTCGGCGGATGCCGACGGTCGCACGGCCACCACGATGGGCAACTTCACGTGGGTCGTCGACGCGAAGAGCAAGTCCCCCGAGGCCGCAGGCGAATTCCTCTCCTGGGCGATCGCGGGCGACCCCGAGAACCTCGTCCCCTTCTTCGTCGACACGCAGTTCACCAAGGTGCCGGTGCGTCAGTCGGTGCAGGACGCGGTCGCGTCGAGCGAAGAGGCGGCGAACGCCCCCTGGTCGAGCATCATCGTCGACGACATTGCCCCGGACGCCATCGCCGGATCCACCTACCCGTGGGATGTGAACCTCGCCGTGGGCACCGCGATGGAGTCGGTGATGAAGGGCTCGGCATCCGCGGATGACGCGATCAAGACCGCGGATGCGGCGATCCAGACCGTGATCGACCGTGACGGCCTGCCGGACAAGGCGCCGAAGAACTGACACCGCTCGCTGTTCGGGGGCCGGGGGTCCCGGTCCCCGAACAGTCACGCATCCGACATCACGACGAGGTGGATATGGCCAGTCAGGCTGTGGAAGAACGCCGGGCGATCCGGCAGCGGAAGAACCGCTATCGCTATCGGGACAACAAGACCGCGTACTGGTTCCTGCTGCCGCTGGTGCTGCTGCTGGGGATATTCGTGATCTGGCCGGCCATCTACGCCGGATTCCTCTCCTTCCAGGACTGGAGCTTCTACAAGGACCCGGAGTTCGTCGGGATCCGCAACTACCAGAACGTGCTCAAGGACCCGCTGTTCCTCGCCACGATCGGCCGCGGATTCCTGTTCGTGCTGATGACCGTGCCGGTCATGCTGGTCCTCGCGTTCCTGTTCGGGAGCCTCGTCGTGACCGTGTCGCGCCGAGCCGCTAGCTTCCTGAAGGTCAGCATCTACATCCCGACGATCATCTCCGCCGTGATCGCATCGATCATCTTCGTGCTGATCTACAACTACTCCGGCGGGCTCCTGAACGCCTTCCTCGGCCTGTTCGGCATCGACCCGATCGCCTGGATCGGCGACCCGAAATGGGCGCTCCTGGCCATCGCGGTCCCCGCCATCTGGCTCGGCATGGGCCTCACCTCGCTCATCATGGTCGCGGCCATGGTCGACATCCCCGCGGAGTACTACGAGGCCGCCGCGATGGAGGGTGCCAACTGGTGGCAGAAGACGGCGTACATCACGATCCCGCAGATGAAGAACGTGATGCTCTACCTGCTCATCACGGGCTTCGTCGCCGCGATCCAGCAGTTCGAACTTCCCCTGGTGATGACCCAGGGCGGGCCGCTCGACTCGACCACCCTGCCGAACCTCTTCATCTTCAACCACTTCCGCCTCGACGTGAACGTCGGCTACTCCATCGCCGCGGCCCTGGTGCTGTTCGTGGTGCTGGGGACGATCTCCGCGCTCGTGTTCAAGTTCGTCAACTCCGAGAGGCTGGTGGACTGAGATGGCCGTCATGCAGGAGACCACACGCATCGTCCTGGCCGGCAAGGAGCCGCGCTCGCCCCGGCTTCCCCGCAGCACCGGCGGATGGCTCGTCGCCGTCGGCAAGGTGATCCTCGGCGCGCTGTTCATCATCGCCTCGCTGTTCCCGCTCGCCTGGATGGTGATCGCCGGGTTCAAGTCGAAGACCGAGGTCGTCGAGACCCCCTTCCAGTTCTTCCCCGAGGTGTGGCTCTGGCAGAACTACGCGCAGATCCTCGCCGACCCCACGTTCCTGCGAACGCTCGCGTGGACCCTGTTCGGCGCCGTGCTGTTCACGGTGGGGAGCCTCGCGGTGAACTCGCTCGCCGCCTACGCCTTCGCCCGCCTCGACTTCCGCTTCAAGGGCATGATCTGGGCCATCGTCATCACCACGATGTTCATTCCCGGCATGACGATCCTGCTCACGAGTTTCATCGTCGTCACCCGGTTGTCGATGCTCGACACCCTCGCGGTGCTCGTGATCCCCGGGCTGGCGAGTGCCGCGATGGTGTTCTTCATCCGGCAGTTCTACCTCAACATCCCGAAGAGCCTCGAGGAGGCCGCGATGCTCGACGGCTGCGGCCGATTCGGCATCTTCGTGCGGATCTTCCTGCCGCTGTCCAAGCCGCCGTTCGTGGTCATGGGGATCACCGCGTTCCTCGCCTACTGGAACTCGTACGTCTGGCCGATCCTGACGATCACCTCGCCGGACAAGTTCGTGCTCCAGCAGTACCTGGCGACGTTCCGGTCCGAGCGCAGCACCGAACTCGGGCTGCTGATGGCCGGATCCGTGCTCGCCGCGGCACCCGTGATCATCCTGTTCCTGATCTTCCAGCGCCAGATCATCGGCAACATCAAGATGGCAGGTCTCAAGTAGTACGAGTACGAGCACGACACCATGCGGTACCGAGAGGAGAGGTCGATGGAGACCGAGAGCACGCAGGGGCCACGGATCAGTCGCAGGGGAGTGCTGCAGGGGGCAGCAGTGGTGGGAGCGGCGTTCTTCGCCTCGACCGCACTGCCGGCGCCGGCGGCAGCCGCCGGGCTGACCGTGTCGCGGATCACGGTGCTCGCCGGTACCCAGAGTCCCGTACAGTACGGCATCGGCGCGACCGACCTCGGCATCCCGGTGCGCACACCGGACGGCCGGATGCTGTTCATGTTCGGCGACACCTGGGCCGACGGCGTCGGCGGCGCGAACTGGCGCTCGCCCGTCGCCCTGTACTCATCGACGACGAATCTCGCCGCCGGTGTCACCTTCAACGGGAGCGCCGGTGCCGGCGCGGACACCCAGGGCGTCGCACCGCAGCTCTGGTACTACCCGCACGACGCCTACTTCACCACGGTCATCCCCTCCGACGTGATCACGATCGGCTCCCGGATGTACCTGCACGCGATCGTCAACGGCCCGCACTTCGGCGCCGTGCGCTGGACGGAGCTGTGGAAGTCGGACGACAACGGCGCGACCTGGCAGCACACCGGACTCCAGTTCCCCGCCGACATGGCCGGCGGGAAGTTCCAATGCATCACCTGGGGCGAAGGCAGCGACGGCTACGTGTACATCTACGGGACCGGCTTCCAGCGCGACAAGGGCATCGTGCTCTATCGGGTGCCCTCGAACGACATGACGACGCTCTCGGCGTACCAGCCCTGGGGGTTCGCGAACGGCTCCTGGGGGTGGGGCAAGCCCGTCACCGAGGTGCTCTCCGGCCAGTTCGGCGAGATGTGCCTGCGACCGCTCGGCGGCAAGTGGATCCTCACCTGGTTCAATTCGGGGGCGTACCGGATCGACGCGATGGTGCTGAACACCCCGACCGACAACCTCCACACCGCCGCGAAGACCACCCTGCTGCACGGCACCGAGTGGAACACCGAAGACGCCTCGCACGTTGCACAGCTCTACGGCGGGTACATCATCCCCGGGTCGACCCTGTCGGACCTGCACCTCAGCGTCAGCCAGTGGAACACGGGGAACAACAGCGTCTACCACTCGGAGCAGTTCCGGGTGCAGGGACTGGTGTGACGCTCCTCTCCCTCACGGGTGCCGGCGGGACGGGGAAATCGACCGCGCTCGTCGCCCTGGCGAGGCTCGAATGGGGGCGCCCGTTGGACTGCATCGAGTTCGACTCAATCGGCGTCCCCGAAGGTGCGGACACCGAGTGGCGTCACGGTGCGATCGAGCACTGGGTGCGGGTCGCCGTCGACGCTCAGCGAGAGGGGCGAGACGTGCTGCTCTGCGGCCAGGTACCGCCGGGCGAACTCCTCGCCGCGCCCTCTGCCGACCTCCTCGACGGCCTGAAGGCGTGGC
>NZ_JAGYWT010000250.1:0-3633 GCF_019279095.1 Microbacterium sp. BF1
CCGAGGCCGTGAACAACCTCTACAAGACCGAACTGATCCGCCAGCGCGGGCCCTGGCGCACCGTCGAGCAGGTCGAGCTCGCGACCCTCGAATGGGTGTGGTGGTGGAACAACTCCCGCCTCCACGGCGAGCTCGACATGCGAACACCCGCCGAGGTCGAACAGGCGTATTACGCTGACCAGGAATCAGCCAATCCGGCACCTGTCGGACAAGGCTCCCGATAGGAACGAAAGTCAGGCCGATTCACCACTCCGCGATCGGCAACATCAGCCCGAACGCCTACGAAGCCGCACGCTCCGCTACGCTCGCGGAAGCGGCATAACCGAACCGACACCGTGTCCACGATCAAGGGCCAAGGCCCGGGCTACCGACACACGGAGATTCCGAAGAACAGGCCCGCGTTGGCCGACTACGGCGCGATCACGATGAAGAACTCGCTCACCAACACCATGTCGACGCTGCCGAGCCAGCTCGCTCGGTCACTGACCGGGGATCGCGGCGCACACCTGACGGATGCTTCCTGCACTACTCCGCGGGCGACCCCATACTTGTGTGTATGACGCACACTGTTCGGACCCATTCCTGCAGCCCGACGGGCTGCCTGTGAGTGCCGGTGAGGTGGTGATCGGACTCATCTCCGCTCCGGGTGTGGCCGCCCAAGTCGCGGCTGATCTCGCTGAGGACCTGCGCGCAGAGCTGAGTGTGCTGATGCCCACCGTCCGATGGCGGGTGCCAACGGTGGTCGATGCCCTCGTCCACCCACCTGCTGACGACGCTGTCCTCGTCGGCGCGGCGCGGGAGCGGCTCCTGGTGGAGGCCTGGGACCTCGTCGTCTGCCTCACGGACTTGCCGCTCAGCGTTCGTCGCCGGCCGGTGGTCGCCCATGCCAGCCCGGTGCACGGAGTGGCTGTCGTATGCCTGCCGGCGCTCGGGGCGGTGGGACTGCGTCGACGCGCCAGTGGCGCAGTCGTCGGTCTCGTGCGCACCTTGCTCGGGGAGGCCGAGGATCACGGGTCCGCTGGCTCGCAGGCCGCCCTCCGGCGCCGCGCTGGCGAGCTCGGGAGTAAGCAGGAAGGGGGAGACGGCAGCGTCATGTTCACGGCGAGGGTCCTGAAAGGGAACGTGCGACTCCTGGTCGGAATGATCCGGGCCAATCAGCCCTGGCGGCTTGCCATTGGACTCTCCAAGGCTCTGACCGCCGCTCTGGCGGCCGGAGTCTTCGCGATGATCACAGCCGACATCTGGCAACTGGGCGACGCGCTTAGCTGGACCATGTTGGCGGCGATCGGAACGGGCGCCGTCGCAGCGATCACGGCCTCGCTGATCCTCGGAGCGGGCCTTTGGGAGCGCGGTTCGAATCCGGCGGGTGGGAAGCACGTCACCCTGTTCAACCTGGCCACGACGGGAACGGTCGTGCTGGGTGTGACCTTCCTGTACGCAGCGCTCCTGCTCCTCGCACTCCTGATCATCCCACTGCTGGTGCCTGCACATTTGCTGGAGGAGAACCTCGGACACGCGGTTCAAGTCGGCGACTACTTCAAGCTGGCGGTGCTGGTCAGCGCCCTGGCAACGGTCGGCGGAGCCCTGGGCGCGGGCCTGGAGAGCGACGAGGCGGTCCGGGCCGCCGCCTACACGTACCGGCAGGAGCCGGGCGAGGTCCAGCGGAACGGGTGACAGACATCAACCGGGTCCCCGATCAGCGGGGCTCAAGCCATTGTCATCGTGCTGTCACGGCGTTCCTCGCGCGCCGGTCGCGCGGCTTCGCCCGCTGATCCAGAGGCCACCATCTCGATGACCTCTGGTGTCACAGCGCCTGGTGTCACAGCGCCTGGTGTCACAGCGACGCCGGGTCTCAAGACGGTGAAGAGCGACCATAAGATTCCCTTCCTGGCTCGAAGTACGCGGACCAGCATGGCGAGAAAATTCGTCGGGCAGATGCCTTGCGCATTTGAAAACGGCGGTGCAGGATGGTGACAACAGCCCCAGCTTTCTGAAACGGGCACGCGGAGAATGCTAAAGTCGAGCCATATCGGCTCTCCGTGTACGAGGAGGGCGCTTGACCCCTGATCTTGGACACGCTGATTCCAGCACGATGCTGGGGAAGCGAGAATCCAAGGGATGGCTAGGAAGAACTACACGGACGAGTTCCGGCAGCGCGCGGTGGACTTGTATGAGTCCACGCCGGGTTCGACGCTCAAGGGCATCGCCGGGGATCTCGGGATCTCTCGGGGTGCGCTGAAAGAGTGGGTCGACAAGTTCGGCTCCGGGGTCACGGTTGCCGCTGCGTCGCCGCCGGGGGGCGACGGGGCGACCGGAGTCGCAGGCGGCGAAGGTCCTCCGGTTGGAGGCCGACCTCGCGGCCTTGCAGGCCGAGGCCCGCAAGCTCGAGACGGAGCGGGACATCCTCCGTCAGGCGGCGAAGTATTTCGCCGGGGATACGAACTGGTGAACCGCTTCCAGTTTGTTGAGGATCACAAGGACGCCTACGGCGTGAAGCGGTTGTGTGAGGTCGTCGAGGTCGCCCGCTCGTCGTTCTACGCCTGGCTGGACTCCGCCGGGCGGCGAGCCGCGAAGGCGACAGACGACGCGGTGTTGGCGGCGCGGATCCGGGTGCTGCAAGACCCCGCTCAGGGTGGCGACCGCGCCTACGGGGCGCCCAGGATCACCGCCGACGTCAACGACGGTGTGCCCGTGGCGGAGCGGGTGAATCACAAGCGCGTCGCGCGGGTAATGCGTGAGCACCGTCTCGCGGGGATCCGGTTGCGACGACGGGTGAAGACCACGATCCCGGACCAGTCCGCCAGGCGCTTCCCCGACCTGATCGGACGGGACTTCTCCGTCGGCGACCCCGGCCGCCGCTACGTGGGCGACATCACCTACCTGCCTATCGCCGACGGCACGAACCTCTACCTCGCGTCCTGCATCGATCTCGGCTCCCGGAAGCTCGCGGGCTGGCAAGTCGCCGACCACATGCGCACCGAACTCGTCGAAGACGCCCTCCGTGCCGCGCACCGCGACCGCGGGTCGCTGGTCGGCGCGATCTTCCACTCCGACCACGGCAGCGTCTACACCTCGAAGGCCTACGCCGCGCTCTGCGAGTAGCTGGGCGTGACCCAGTCCACGGGCGCGGTCGGCACGAGTGCCGACAACTCACTCGCGGAAAGCTTCAACGCCACGCTCAAGCGCGAACTCCTCGCCGGCCGGTCAGTGTTCCCGGACCAGGCCACCGCCTACCGGGCCGTGTTCCGGTGGGCGAACCGCTACAACACTCGCCGGCGCCACTCCGCGATCGGCAACATCAGCCCGAACGCCTACGAAGCCGCACGCTCCGCTACGCTCGCGGAAGCGGCATAACCGAACCGACACCGTGTCCACGATCAAGGGCCAAGGCCCGAAAGCATGGTCATCTCCCCAGGGCATCTGGGTCTGTCGGAAAGTTTGTGTGTGAGGGGTTCGGCGTGATCGGTTCGGCTTCGGTCGTCCGGGAAGATGAATCACGTCATGAACACTGAATTGAAGACACCAACTGAGCAATCCGAGACCGTCGATCTGCGGACCGGGGAGATCCTTCCTGCGCCGCCGGATGTCACTGCGGTCGCGGAGCAACTCGTGGCCGCCGCTCGTGGTCAAGGG
>NZ_JAGYWT010000251.1:0-3613 GCF_019279095.1 Microbacterium sp. BF1
ACGGATCCGCACCGCGCGCGCTCGTGCTCGGCGCGACCGGATACATCGGCGGTCGGCTGACGCCGCGCCTGCTGAACGCGGGGTACCGGGTGCGGGTGCTGGCACGGGATGCCGCGCGTGCGGCGTCGTTCCCCTGGGGGGCGGACTGCGAGATCGTCGAGGGCTCGGCAGACGATGCGGATGCCGTCGCCGAAGCCATGGACGACGTCGATGTCGTGTACTACCTGATCCACTCGATGTCGGCGGGCAAGGGCTTCGAGGAGAGCGATGAGCGTGCGGCGCAGACGGTCGCCGCTGCCGCGGCACACGCGGGCGTGCATCGCATCGTCTACCTCGGTGGGCTGCATCCGAACGACGCGAAGCTCTCGCCGCACCTGCGTTCGCGTGTGTATGTGGGCGAGATCTTCCTGCGGTCGGGCGTGCCGACCCTCGTGCTGCAGGCCGGAGTCGTGATCGGATCGGGGTCGGCATCGTTCGAGATGATCCGCCACCTCACCGACGTGCTGCCCTACATGCCGGCGCCGAAATGGGTGCGCAATCGCATCCAGCCGATCGCCGTGCGCGATGTGCTGCACTACCTGCTCGGGGCGGCGCGAGTCGACGCCGATGTGAACCGCGCCGTCGACATCGGGGGCCCCGACGTGCTGCGTTACGGCCAGATGATGAACGGCTATGCGGTCGAGGCGGGACTCCGCCAGCGCGCGATCGCCGCCCTCCCGGTGCTGACGCCCGGGCTCGCCTCGCACTGGGTCAACCTGGTGACCCCGGTGCCGCGCTCGATCGCGCGCCCTCTCGTGGCGTCGCTGCAGAACGAGTGCATCATGAAGGACCACGAGGTCGACGAGCTCATCCCCCGCCCCGAGAACGGCCTGACACCCTACCGACGCGCTGTGGACCTCGCGCTCGGTCGGGTGCGCGGCGACACCATCGAGACCAGCTGGCAGGATTCTGAGGTCTCCGGAGCGCCCAGCGACCCGCTGCCGAGCGACCCGGAGTGGGCCGGACGCACGGTGTTCACCGACTCCCGTTCCGTGACAACCAGCGCCTCAACCGACGAGCTGTGGCGCGTGATCCTCGGCATCGGCGGGGAGAACGGCTGGTACTCCTCGCCGCTGCTCTGGGCCGTGCGCGGGTGGATGGACCGCATCGTCGGCGGTGTCGGACTCCGCCGCGGCCGCCGCAATCGCACGGCCGCGCGCGTCGGCGATGCGATCGACTTCTGGCGCGTCGAGGCCGTGGAGACGGCGGATGCCGGTTCGCTGCTGCGCCTGCGCGCCGAGGTGAAGGTCCCTGGCGAGGCATGGCTCGAACTGCGCGCCCTTCCCGACGAAGAAGGCGCCCGCTACGAGCAGCGCGCGATCTTCTTCCCCCGCGGGCTGACCGGACGGCTGTACTGGCTCGCCGTGCTCCCGTTCCACGGGGCGATCTTCGCCGGCATGGCCGCGCGCATCACCGCCACCGCGGAAGCGGCGAAGGCGAAGTAGCGCTCAGTCGGCGCGAGGACGCTCCGGAGCATCTGCCGCATCCGGTGCGACGGGGCCGTCCTCCAGAGCCGCATCGACCACCGCATCCACGTCGGCCGGCGGGATGATGTCGATCGCCTCGGTCGCCGCTTCGTACACCTCGGCGAGCGAGTCGTCGACGGTCGACTCGTCGATCCAGTCGAGGTCGTCCTCGGAGTGGTCGTACTCGACCGCCACGAGGGCGAAGTCGTCGCCATACTCCTCGAGCCCTGCCATGACGCTGTGCCGCACCGCGGCCTTGGCGTAGCGCTCGCGAAGGATCAGCGGATCACGCCGCAGGTCCTTCATGAAGGCGACCATCATGAACGCCATGATGATCGCGAACGGCAGCGCGGCGATGATGGTCACGTTCTGCAGAGACTTCAGCCCGCTCCCCTCCTCGCCGGTGACGAGCAGCACGGCGGCGATCACGCCGACGAGCGATCCCCAGACGATCGTCACCCAGCGGGTCGGCTCGGGTCGCCCCTGCTGCGACAGGGTGCCCATCACGAGGGACGACGAATCCGCACCGGTGATGAAGAAGATCGAGATGAGCAGGATGAGCAGCACGCTCGTGATCAGCGGGAACGGCAGGTTCTCCAGCACACCGAAGAGCACTTCCTCCGGGGGGTCCACCGTGAGCCCCGCTCCATCCATCTGCTGCTGGATGGCTGTCGAGCCGAAGATCGCGAACCAGACGAGGGAGATGGCCGAGGGGACGAGGATCACGACCGACACGAACTGACGGAGCGTCCGTCCGCGTGAGATCTTCGCGATGAACATGCCCACGAACGGAGACCATGAGATCCACCAGGCCCAGTAGAAGATGGTCCAGCTCGACAGGAAGGCCTGAGCTTCCTCACCCTGTGATGCCGAGCGTGCGATCATCTGCGGCAGATCGCCGACGAACTGCACCGCGATGGAGGGGATGATGTTCAGGATGAGCATCGTCGGGCCGACGAAGAACACGAAGAAGGCGAGCACGAGCGCCATCACCGCATTGATGTTCGACAGCGCACGGATGCCCTTGGAGACTCCCGAGACCGCCGACGCGATGAAGCACGCCGTGAGCAACGCGATGACAGCGATCAGCACACCGTTTCCGAGCTCGCCGATGCCACTGACCAGCTCGACGCCGTGCCCGATCTGCAGAGCGCCGAGACCGAGCGAGGCGGCGGTACCGAACAGCGTGACGATGATCGCGAACACGTCGATCGTGCGACCGAGAGGCCCGGCCGTGCGCCCCTCGCCGAGCAACGGCGCGAAGATCGAGGAGATGAGCGGGGTGCGACCGCGGCGGAACGCCCCATACGCGATGGCGCCGCCGACCAGGGCATAGAACGCCCATGCCTGCGGACCCCAGTGGTAGAGCACCTGCGCCTGAGCCGTGTGCATGGCCTCGAGGGTGTTCGCCTCGACGGTGCCGGGCGGCGGGCTCTCGAAGAACGTCAGCGGCTCAGCCGCGCCCCAAAAGACGAGTCCAATGCCCATGCCCGCGGCGAAGAGCATCGAGATCCAGGAGAACATCGAGAACTCGGGCTCTTCGTCGTCGCGGCCGAGGGGGATGCGACCGTATCGGCTGAAGCCGACGAAGAGCATGAACACCAACACGATCGTGGCGATGGTGGTGAAGAAGAAACCGAAGTACTCCACGACCCAGCCGAGAACCGCAGAGGTGGTGCCGGAGAGGTTGTCGCCGGCGAAGATACCCCAGGCGATGAAGGAGACGACGAGGGTGACCGCGACTCCGAACACGAGCGGGTCGGTGCGGTAGGTGCGTCCGGTCTCCTCGACCGAGACGCCGGGCACGAGGGCCGGGTGCACACTGCGCGGGGGGACGGCGGCGATGTCGCGGACGATCTTCCTCGCCGTCGCGGTGGCCTTGGTCGGGAGGCGGTTCGCGCCTGTGCCGACCGCATCTGTGCGAGGACGCGGAGGTGTGTGTCCTGCGGAGCGATCGTCGGGCTTCTCGTCAGGGGTCTCCATGGCATCCCATCCTGTCATGCGAGCCGTGGGCCCGCGAAGCTGAGGACCGGGACCATCGGCCCGATCCGCCGCGTATCGGGGAACGCCGCGGCGACCCGATGCCGCGTGGTGCGGGTTTCCCGGGC
>NZ_JAGYWT010000252.1:0-3568 GCF_019279095.1 Microbacterium sp. BF1
TAGACCGAATCTGACCACGTCGGGTTCGATGACGCACCTGATGGTCGCTCACTCTTCTGTCCGTCGTCCGTCTCGAAGCGTTCCTGATTCCCTTCGCGCACCTTCTGGTCGCAGAAGTCACCCGCCGATGCGCTCCTTCGACCCTTTGCCCCTCAGCCGCAGGACGTCGCCGTGAGCCAGATCGTCCACATCGAGGTCGATCGCCTCCGACACGCGCGCGCCGGTCGCGTAGAGGAGTTCGAGCAGAGCACGATCACGGATGCCGAGAGGTTCTTCGTCTGAGGGCGCCGAGAGAAGGCGCTCGACCTGTTCTATGGTCAGCGCCTTGGGAAGCCGTTGCGGCGCCTTCGGCGGACGGAGACGGGCGCTCGGGTCATCGACCTCGATGCCCTCCCGCGCCAGGAAGCGATGCCACCCTCGCACCGAGGACTGCAGTCTGGCCAGGCTCGTCGAGGCCGGGGGCGGCTCCGCCGAGGCCCGCTCACCGATGAACCGATCGATCACCGCGGATGTCACCTCCGCGGTGTCGCCGATCCCCTCGGCGACCAGCCACTCACGGTATGTCCCGAGGTCACGTCGGTACGCCGCGATCGTGTGCGCGCTCAGGCCGCGCTCGACCGTGACATGACGCAGGTAGGCGTCGAGGGCGCGCTCGAGCAGCATCGTCAGCTCCGGTCGCGGAGCCTCTGTGCGGCTGCGAGCACACCGATCGCGAGGATGCCGTTGCGCATCCGCCCCTCGAGCACGGCGGAGACGGCCTCGACCAGCGGCACCCACTCCACACGGATGTCCGCTTCCTCGTCTTCGCGATCGTGTGGCGATCCGGCCGATGCGACCCCGGTCGCGAGGAACAGGTGGATGATCTCGTCGTTCCCGCCGGGAGTCGTCCACGAGGAGACCAGCGGCTCCCAGTGCGCGGCGACCAGGTCGGCCTCCTCGGCGAGCTCGCGTCGGGCGGCAGCGAGAGGCTCCTCCCCCTCCACGTCGAGCAGCCCGGCTGGAAGCTCCCAGTCACGGTGCCGGATCGGATGGCGATATTGCTGGATCAGCAGCACGCGCCCCTCGTCGTCGAGCGCGACGATCGCCACCGCGCCGGTGTGATCGACGTACTGCCGAACGATCTCGCCCTCGCCGTAGCGCACGCGGTCGGAGCGCACGTCCCAGACGCTACCCCGGTAGACGAGGTCGCTGTGGAGAACCTCCGGCTCGAAGGGCTCGTCCCGGAGGTTCTCCGTCGACTCAGTCATCCGCGCTGACGTCGAACAGCTCGCTTGCACGGTGCCGCTCGATCGCCGCACCGACCAGGCCGCGGAACAGCGGGTGCGGGGCGGTCGGACGCGAACGCAGCTCGGGGTGCGCCTGGGTGGCGATGTAGTACGGGTGCACGTCGCGCGGCAGCTCGACGTACTCGACCAGGTCGAGCTCAGGGTTGAGGCCTGAGAACACCAGTCCTGCTGCCGAGAGACGGTCGCGGTAGGCGTTGTTCACCTCGTAGCGGTGACGGTGGCGCTCGGATGCCTCGGGCGCGCCGTAGAGGTCGCGGGCGAGCGATCCCTCGGCGAGTGCGGCCTGGTACAGACCGAGGCGCATGGTGCCACCCAGGTCGCCGCCGTCGAGGATGTCGACCTGCTCGGCCATCGTCGCGATGACGGGCTCTGCGGTGTCCGGGTCGAACTCGCTCGACGAGGCACCGACGATTCCCGCCACGTCACGGGCGTACTCGATGACCATGCACTGCAGTCCGAGGCAGAGGCCGAGCGTCGGGATGCCCTGCTCGCGCGCGAACTTCAGCGCGCCGAGCTTGCCTTCGATGCCGCGGATACCGAATCCGCCGGGCACGCAGATGCCGTCGAGCTCGGCCAGCTGCTCCTGGGCGCCTTCCGGCGTCTCGCAGAGGTCGGACGGAATCCAGCGGATGTTGACCTTGGTCTCCTGCGCGAAGCCGCCGGCCTTGAGCGCCTCGGTCACCGAGAGGTAGGCGTCCGGCAGATCGATGTACTTGCCGACCAGACCGATCGTCACCTCGTGCTTGGGGTTGTGCACCGCGTGCAGCACCTTATTCCAGCGGGTCCAGTCGACATCGGCCGCCTTCTGGTCCAGACCCAGGCGGCGCACGATGTACGAGTCGAGACCCTGGTCGTTCAGCGTCGAGGGGATGTCGTAGATGCTCGGCAGATCGACGGTGTTGATGACACCCTCGACGTCGACGTCGCACATCAGCGCGATCTTATTGCGGTTGCTCGCGCTCACCGGACGGTCGCTGCGCAGCACCAGCGCATCCGGCTGGATGCCGACCTGGCGGAGGGCTGCGACCGAGTGCTGGGTCGGCTTGGTCTTCTGCTCCCCCGACGCGCCCATGAACGGCACGAGCGACACGTGCACGAAGAAGACGCTGTCGCGTCCGAGCTCGTGGCGCAGCTGGCGGGCGGACTCGAGGAACGGCTGGGACTCGATGTCGCCGACGGTGCCGCCGACCTCGGTGATGATCACGTCGGGGCGCGGCTCCTCAGAGGCCTGCAGCCGCATGCGGCGCTTGATCTCGTCGGTGATGTGCGGGATGACCTGCACGGTGTCGCCGAGGTACTCGCCGCGGCGCTCGCGCGCGATGACCTGCGAGTAGATCTGACCGGTGGTGACGTTGGCCGCCTCGGACAGGTTGATGTCGAGGAAGCGCTCGTAGTGTCCGATGTCGAGATCGGTCTCGGCCCCGTCATCCGTCACGAAAACCTCGCCGTGCTGGAAGGGGTTCATCGTGCCCGGATCGACGTTCAGGTACGGGTCGAGCTTCTGCATCACGACGCGCAGACCGCGAGCAGTGAGGAGGTTGCCGAGGCTGGCAGCCGTCAGTCCCTTACCCAAAGACGAAACGACACCACCAGTCACGAAGATGTGCTTGGTCGTGTCGTTCTTGGGTCCCGCAGAAGAAGAGTTCATCACGGGCTTCGATCCTATCAGGCAGTGGGGACGCGGAGGCTGAGAAGTTCGCGGGCATGGGTCAGAGCGGCATCGGAATCGGCGAGTCCCGACAGCAGACGCGCCATCTCGGCTTCCCGCTCCTCCCCCTCCAGACGCCGCACACTGGAGGCCGTGACCGCGCCGTCATTGGCTTTGACGACCGAGAGATGGTTGTTCGCGAAGGCAGCGACCTGTGCGAGATGCGTCACCGCGATGACCTGCGACTTCTCGGCGAGCCGGGCGAGTCGCCGCCCGACTTCGATAGCCGCCGCTCCGCCGATGCCCGCATCGACCTCGTCGAAGACGAAAGTCGGAACCGGGTCCGTCGCGGCGATCACCACTTCGATGGCCAGCATCACGCGCGAGAGCTCGCCACCGGACGCACCTTTCGAGACGGAGCGCGGCTCCGCACCGGGGTGAGGAGCGAGGAGGATCGCGACATCGTCGCGACCGTGCGCGCTCTCCGCTCCTTCAGAGACCACGACCTCCAGGCGCGCGTCCGGTGGCGAGCTCTCGCGCGTGATGCTGGCCATCGAAGTGGTGATCGCCGCGACGGACCCGGTTCCGACTTTCGTCTTCGACGAGGTCGATGCGGGCATCGGCGGAGCGGCGG
>NZ_JAGYWT010000253.1:0-3565 GCF_019279095.1 Microbacterium sp. BF1
CCGGTCCTCGCCGAGCGCGAGCATGTGATCGGGCAGGCGCTCGCCGTTCCCGTGCTCATCGGCAGCGAGGTCGAACCCGATGCGCAGCCGACCTTCGGCGTCGCCGTGCGGGCCAAACTCGCCGAGATCGAGGCCACGTCCGAGCGTTGGGCGAGCTGGAAGGATGAGTCCGGCTGGATCATCAAGCTCGAGTTCACGGCCAACGACGTCGATCACGATGCGCGCTGGAGTTTCGACCCTCGCCGCAGCGCTCTCTCGCCGCTCAACGCCGACGCCACGCAGCTGTCGCGGCAGGGTTCGCTTCCTGAGGGCCTCATCCCCCGCCTGCGGGCCGTGGACGCCGACTGGATCACCTCGCCGTACAAGGACGAGAGCCGCTTCGACTCCGGCGCCTTCGGGCCACGCCTGCTGCCGGCGCCCGATGCGGAGATCGAGGACCCGTCGTTCCCTGAGCGCTCCGACGCCGCCGCGCAGGACGCGGCGATCAAGCGCGCGCCCGCAGCGCAGACAACGAGTCCGGAGACCGCCGATCTCCTGGAGGCGCTTCGTCGACGACGCGGCCAGCGGGAGACGGCGCCGCTGCTCGACGAGGTCGAGGACGCAGAGCGCCCCGAGCCGAGCCCGATCTCCCTGTTCGAGGCTCTGGAGCAGCCGGATGACGAGCCGGAGCCGCAGCAGCCTGCACCGCGTCCGTCAGGTTCGGACTCCGGTGATTCCAACGGCCGACGACGGCGCCGGAACGCGATGCCCTCCTGGGACGAGATCGTCTTCGGCGCCCGCACCGACGAGTGAGACCCGTCTGATCGCGGCTTCCGCGATCGGCGTCAGCGCGAGAACGCGCCGAGCCTGATCACCGGCACCTGCCGCTCCTCGGGTGTGAGCGCTCCGTGCTGACCGACCATCCCTCGTCCGCGCTGGTCGGCAGCCGTGCCGTCGTAGATGGCCCAGGTTCCGCGGGCGATCGCGAGCACATCGCCGATCCGCGACGAGGCCGCCTCGGTGACCGTCGGTCCGAAGAGCCCCGCGTGCACAGCTTCGTCACGGGTCACGACGTCGGCTACGCCTTCGAGGTCGGCGCGCCATCGTGCGGTCACCGCGGCGGCGTCCGCCTCGGGCTCCAGGTAGGCGTGCAGCATGCGCGGCTCTCCCCCGACGTGACGAATCCCCTCGAGGTGCGTCTCCTCCAGAACCACCTGTCGATTCGGCGCCACGTCGACCATCCCGTGATCCGATGTGACCACCACGCCGACGCCGGGGGGCACGCGTGTCGACAGGGCGGCGTCGACGTCCTCCAATGCAGCGACCCATTCCGCTGAGGCGATGCCGTGCTTGTGCCCGGCCTTGTCGACCTCGGGAAGATAGCAGTAGACGAGAGAGCCCGGATGAGTCTGCGCGAGCTCGTACGCCGCTTCGATGCGAGCGCGCGCTGTGGTCGCCGCGACGAACTCGGCCCCGCGGAGCGTTGCCTTGGTGAAACCGCTGTGGGCGTACCCGGCGAATCCGACGGCGAAACTCGCATGACCGCTGCGGGCCGCTCGCTCGAAGATCGTGGGCGCCGCTTGCCACGTGAGGGGATCGATCCCGTCGGTCTCCCAGCCGCTGAGCTGGTTCACGAGCACATCGCGGCTCGGATCGAGCACGCGATAGCCCACGAGACCGTGCTCCCCCGGCCACACGCCCGTGACGATGCTGGTGAGCGCCGCCGCCGTGGTGGAGGGGAACACCGACTGCGCGACGTCCTTCTTCGCCATCCCCGACGTCAGAGCCCGTGCGTGCCCGGCATGCCCGCGCAAACTGATCGCGCCGAGGCCGTCGATCACGACGAGGACCACCGAATCCGCGCGCGGCAGCACCTCGGACTCACCGCGCAGAGCGGCGAACAGGTCGTCCGCCACCCCGACGACACTCCGGGAACTCGGCGGCGCGGACGGTAGCATGAAGGACATCCGAGCCAGTCTGACACAGGCTCCCGTATGCCCTCAGGAAGTCCATGCCGAAAACCCCGCCGCCCGAGCCTGTCGAGGAGCGCATCCAGGACATCGACCTCTCCACCGAGATGCAGGGCTCGTTCCTCGAGTACGCATATTCGGTGATCTACTCGCGCGCCCTGCCCGACGCGCGCGATGGTCTGAAGCCCGTGCAACGCCGCATCCTCTACCAGATGGCGGAGATGGGCCTGCGCCCCGACCGCGGGCACGTCAAGAGCGCGCGCGTCGTCGGCGAGGTGATGGGAAAGCTGCACCCCCACGGCGACTCCGCGATCTACGACGCCCTGGTGCGCCTCGCTCAAGAGTGGGCCCTGCGCGTTCCCCTTGTCGACGGGCACGGAAACTTCGGATCCCTCGACGACGGACCCGCCGCGGCCCGCTACACCGAGGCACGGCTCGCCGCCGCTGCCCTGGCGCTCACCGAGAACCTCGACGAGGATGTCGTCGACTTCATCCCGAACTACGACGGTCAGTTCCAGCAGCCCGCCGTGCTGCCGGCGGCCTTCCCCAATCTCCTGGTCAACGGTGCGAGCGGTATCGCCGTGGGTATGGCCACCAACATGGCGCCGCACAACCTCATCGAGGTGGTCGCGGCGGCCACGCACCTGCTCGAGCACCCGGATGCGACCACCGAGGAGTTGATGGAGTTCGTTCCCGGTCCCGACTTCCCCTCTGGCGGAATCCTGATGGGACTCGACGGCGTCAAAGACGCCTACACGAACGGACGCGGGGCTCTGAAGGTCCGGGGCAAGACGTCGATCGAGCCTCTCGGTCCCCGACGCACCGGCATCATCGTGTCGGAGCTGCCGTACATGGTCGGTCCGGAACGACTGCTCGAGAAGATCCGCGACGCGGTGCAGGCGAAGAAGCTGCAGGGCATCAGCGACGTCACCGACCTCACCGACCGCAATCACGGGCTGCGCGTCGCGATCGGCATCAAGACCGGCTTCGACCCGAACGCGGTGCTCGAACAGCTCTACCGACTGACCCCGTTGGAAGACTCCTTCAGCATCAACAACGTCGCCCTGGTCGAGGGCCAGCCGCGCACGCTCGGCCTCAAGGAGATGCTGAGCGTCTACGTCGGCCACCGCCTCGAGGTCATCACCCGTCGCAGCCGCTACCGCCTGAAGCGTCGCGAGGAGCGTCTGCACCTCGTGGAGGGTCTGCTCATCGCGATCCTCGACATCGATGAGGTCATCCAGGTCATCCGCTCGTCCGACGACTCGGAGCAGGCCCGTGCGCGACTGCGATCGGTCTTCGACCTGAGCGAGCTCCAGGCGGAGTACATCCTCGAGCTGCGTCTGCGCCGCCTGACGAAGTTCTCCCGGATCGAGCTCGAGACCGAACGCGATGCGTTGCTGGCCGAGATCGCTGCTCTCCGCGAACTCCTCGGCAGCCCCGTGCTGCTGCGCGCCGCTGTGGCCAAGGAACTCGACGCCGCAGCCGAGGAACGAATGCTTCGACGTGGAACACCTGCCCCTGGTCGCGAATGCGTACGGCTGCGTCGGCAACCCAGGTCTGCTCACGAATCAGTTGCGTAATCATCTGGCCGAGCGGATGCGGGTGCTTGTCGTCGA
>NZ_JAGYWT010000254.1:0-3523 GCF_019279095.1 Microbacterium sp. BF1
GCCTTGTTGGTGCCGATCAGTCGTCCGGCAGCGCACCAGACGGCGACGAGGATGAGGAACACGACGATCATGATCGCGACGTCGCCGGGGGCGCTGGTGCGGAAGATCGGCGTGTAGAGGGAGATGTCGACCGCTGAGCACGCCGGCGACCACGGCGACGAGGGCGAATGCGGTGCCGATCAGTGCCTGTCCCATCGACCACCACGCGATCGTGACGCCGACGTAGATCAGCAGCTCGACGGCTGCGCGCAGGAAGGGGTGCACACGCAGCACCGGGCGCGGCGAGAGGAACAGCGCCCAGACCAGGATCACGACGACGGGCGCTCCGACACCGATGACGATGTTCCAGGGAAGATCCCAGCTCGCGAAGCCCCACAGAGCGAGAGAGGCCACGGCGACGACGAGGACGACGGCGCGGACGATGTCGAGAGCGGTGATGACCGGACGCTCGACGCCGGGAACAGGAGCGGGATCCGAGGGCATGGATCCAGTCTATTCGGCGACGGGGGAGTCCTCGGTCGGGACGGCGCCCGCCTCGACGGGCGCGGCGACATCGGCGTCCTTGGTCGTGATCGGCTCCTGCTCCACGGGAGCGGGAATCACCGGCTCGGCCACGACGGGTGCGGCTTCGACAGGTGCGGCCACGACGGGTGCGACCTCGACGGGTGCGACCTCTGCCGGTGCGACCTCCGCTGGAGCTTCGTCGACGGGTGCGACCTCTGCGGGAGCATCGGTCGTGATGACGACATCGTCGACAGGAGCGGAGCTGATCGGGTTCTCTTCGACGGGAGTCTGGTCGGTCTCCGTCGGGTCCTCCTCGACCGGAGCCTCTCCGTCCGATTCTTCGGGGCGACCCTGTCCGAGCTCGAGCAGGGTCGTGACGGCCGAGGGGCCGGTGCCCGACGCGAGGACGTAGCGGAAGGTGACGGTGGTGTCGCTCGGATTGACCAACTGCCAGATGCTGGGGCGGAGGTCGAGGATGCCGAACCCCGAGTTGTCGAGCAGGATGCTGTCGCCGCCGCGCGTGCTGTCGTCGAGGAGTACCTCGACCCGCTGGCCCGCCATGCCGGTGATCGGCACGCGGTAGTGCACGGTCAGCTCGTCGAAGACGATCGTCGCGGTCGTCCAGGTCGGCGCTTCCGTGGGAACACCGGGGTCGACGGGCTCGACGGGCTCGACGGGCTTCTCGGGCTCGACCGGCTTCGTCGGTTCGACGGGGGCCGTGGGCGGGGTCGTGACGGGCGGCGGTGTGACGGCCGGTGCGGACGACGGATCCTGTCCTGGCTCCGCCTGATCGTCGGTCGGGGGCGCGGGCGCCTCCTCCGGCACGATGACGGGCGTTTCGATGATGACGGGCTCGTCGAGGCTCATCTTCTCGTCGGGCCCGACGTCCGCCGAGATCGAGGACGGGTCTTCGTCCCCGGCGTTCGGGAGCGAGGTCGCGGGATCGGCTCCGGCGAGTCCGGGGATGATCGTGGAGGCGGCGACGACGTGAAGATGTCGTCGAGGCCGACGCCGAAGGCGCGGGCGATCTGGAATGCGAGTTCGAGCGTCGGCGAGTACTTCTGCTGTTCGATCGCGATGAGCGTCTGGCGCGTCACGCCGACCGTGCGCGCGAGCTCGGCCTGGGTGAGTCCGGCCTGTTCACGATGCAGGCGGATGGTGTTCGAGACGCGGGTGGGCTTGACCATCAGACGAGGCCCCGCCGGTAGGCGATCACCCGGGCGATGCAGCCGATGAAGGCCGACACCGCGAAGCCCGCGAACATCGTGTTCGCGATCCAGAAGACATCGGCGCCGACCGCGCACAGCGCGATGACGCCGAGTCCGGCGATCACCACGAAGCCCTGTTCCACACGGCCGCCCATCCGGCTGATGTCGCGGTCGCGGATGTCGGAGCGACCGACACCGTCGGGGTCTTTGATCCCGGCGATGAGCCCCCAGCCGATGGTGACCGCGATAGTGACGACGATGCCCCCACCGATCACCCACAGCATGAGCGGGAACCAATCGACGTCGGTGAGCGGGCCTCCCCCGGCGTCCTGGAGCACCAGCACGACGTACACGATCATCACGAGGGGGGTGAGGATCAGCCCGGCCCAGGCGTTGCGTTCTTCAAAGACCATGACGACTCCGATGTAAAAGATTGTTGACACGCTCAGCGTACGTCGACGCCGGAGGTGTGTCAAGAATTCTTTACACGAAGATCAGATCACATCGCTGCTCCACAGGTCGAGGTTGCCGTAACGGTGCGCGGTGATCGAGATCGACTGCTCGTGCACGAACGGCAGCAGCTCGATGCGCGCGGCGGCCGTCACCTCGCCGTCGTACACCGCGAGATCGGGATCACCGGCCGAGGCGGTGGCGAGCTTCGCGCGAAGAGCGGCGACCCCGTCACGGCCGCCGACCAGCCGCACCCGATCGCTCGCCGGCAGCGCGACGCCGTCGGAGGCATCATCCTGCCGCAGCATCCGCTGCAGCCACTCGTCGTCGCTCTCCAGGAACACCGGGGCATCGAGGTCGCCGAGGGCTCGACGCACGTCGGCGGGCACCCCCACCGGTGTCGAGATGACGAACTTCGCACCCGAGCGCACTCCGGCGATCACGACGCGCAGCAGGTCCTGCAGAGCCGCGTCGTCGGTCGCGCGAACCTCGACGGGCACTGGCCGGTAGCGGAAGAGGTTTCGCTCCACGCCCAGACGCGAGACGTCGCGCACCTGCCCGAACTCCCGGTCCCAGGCGAGCGCATCCGACAGTGCGGAGCGCCGGAGCCACTCGAACGACTCGTAGGCGAGCGACGACTGGGCCGATTCGATCAGGGCCGTGATGCGGGAGTCGAGCCCCCGCAGATGCAGGGTGCTGGAGGCCGGTCCGCCCGGCTGCGAACGCCACGACCCCAGGCCGATGAGGTAGTTCGGGCCACCGGCCTTGGCACCGGGACCGACCGAGGAACGTTTCCACCCGCCGAACGGCTGGCGCTGCACGATCGCCCCGGTGATGCCGCGGTTCACGTACAGGTTGCCGGCCTCGACGCGATCGAGCCAGGTGGCGACCTCCTCGGAGTCGAGCGAGTGGATGCCGGCGGTCAGGCCGTAGTCGACCGCGTTCTGCAGGCGCAGGGCCTCATCCAGATCCTTCGCGTGCATGATGCCGAGCACCGGGCCGAAGAACTCGGTCAGGTGGAAGTACGAGCCCTCGCGCACGCCGGTCTTGACGCCGGGCGTCCACTGCTTCCCGTCTTCGTCGAGCTTGCGCGGCTCGACCAGCCAGCGCTCGCCCTTCTCGAGCTTCGTGAGCGCCGTGAGCAGCTTGCCGTTAGCGGGCTCGATGATCGGACCCATCTGCGTGGCCGGGTCATCGGGCAGGCCGACGCGCATCGAGGTCACGGCATCCACCAGCTGACGCTCGAACCGCTTCGAGTCGGCGACCGATCCGACGAGGATCGCGAGCGACGCGGCGGAGCATTTCTGCCCCGCGTGGCCGAACGCGCTGCGCGCCACATCGGCGGCCGCGAGGTCGAGGTC
>NZ_JAGYWT010000255.1:0-3500 GCF_019279095.1 Microbacterium sp. BF1
GACTCGCTCGGCGCTGCGGCCCCACGCGATGGCCGTCGCCTCGGCATGCGTCCAGATCTTCGTGAGTCCCTTGTCGGCGGCCTTGCCCGCGGCGGCCGCCTGGATCTTCTGCAGCACCCGTGGCACGACCACCAGGAACGTCGGTCGGAGGGTGTCGAGCGTGGCGACGACGGTCGAGGGGTCGGACAGGTGCGCGATGCGCATCCCGCTGGCCAGGCAGATCAGTTGCAGGCCGCGGGCGAGCACGTGAGCGAGAGGGAGGAAGATGACCGTGTTGCCGGACTCGTTCACGATCTCGCTGTAGGCCGCGGCGATGTTCAGCACCTGACCGAGGAAGTTGCGGTGCGTGAGCACGACGCCCTTCGGGTCGCCCGTGGTGCCCGAGGTGTAGACGATCGTCGCGGGGTCATCCTGCGTGGCTGCCGTCCTGCGGGCCTCGAGCTCCACATCGGTCACGTCGATGCCGCGGGCGACCAGGTCGAGGAGCGTCCAGGGCGAGGTCTCGGCGCTCATCACCCACGCCCCGAGGGTGACTCCGCCGGCGTGCGAGAGCGCCGACTCGAGCAGCGCCGCATGTTCGGTCGTGCCGCCGATGGCCAGGCGTACCCCGGCATCCGCGACGATCGCGTCCACCTGGGACGGCGACGAGGTCTCGTAGATCGGCACGACGACAGCACCGGCGTACCAGGCCGCAAGGTCGGCGACGGCCCATTCGTAGCGGGTGGGAGCCATGATCGCGATGGGGTCGCCGACCCGGATGCCCTGGGCGATGAACCCCTTCGCCAGAGCGCGCACCTCGTCCTCGAACGCGCGGGTGGTGACCGGCCGCCAGGAGTCCGTCGACGCGTCCTCGACCTCGAACGCCACATGGTCCGGGGCGGCGGCGGCCCGCGCAGCCAGCAGGTCGGTGACGTTGCGGTGGCCGTCGAGGGCGGCGAGCGGTGGTGTCGACGATTCGATCATCGGGGCTTCTCTCGGTCGTGCGGACGGCGCGGAGGGCGCACGAAATCGCCCTTCCTATCTCTGTTCGGAACCGATGACGATTCGGATGGGATGCTTTTCGAACGAACGAGAACGAGCGGAGGCTGCCGGTGAGCATCAGGTACGACCCCGAGGTGGACGCCGCCTACATCACGATCGGCCGCGATCTTCTTCCGGGTGAAGCGGCCGCCCAGGTCGCCGACATCCGTGACCCTCGCGGAGACGGGGAGATTATCCTCGACTTCGACTCGGAGGGTTACCTGCTCGGCATCGAAGTCCTTCACGCGTCAAGGCTTCTCCGGGCCGAGGATCTCGATGGGGCCACCCGGCCTCGTTCTTCATGGGGGAATGGACGGATCGATGACTGAGCAGGGGCAGGATGTTGCGGCTGATCTTCGGCGGCTCATCGCGGAGGGGTGCATCTCAGAGGGTGCTCTGCAGGCTGTGACACGGATAACGCAAGAGAAGATCGCTGCTTTCCTCGCCGATGATTCGGCAGGTGCCGAGAGGCCCGTCGCGGAGGAGCCGACGCTGTCTCCGCAAGAGATGACGCGCGTCTCGATCCTCGGTGCGCAGTTGGCGTACGGTTTCGAGATCGACGATGACGAACGCCTCCGCGCGATCCTGGAGACGCTGACGGTGGAGTGCGGTTTCACACTCCCACACATCAGCCGACTGACGAGGGTCGCTCTGGACGACCTGACGACGGCGCTCGACGATCCCGGAGCTCTCGAGAGCGAGGGGCGGTACAGGATTGCGCTGAGGGCGTCTTATCTGATCAACGCCGTCAACCAGGCCCGACCTGTGGGGGCGTAGACCTGTGGGTGCGTAGAGGTGGAGGGGCTGACGGGAATCGAACCCGCGCTGTCTGCTTGGGAAGCAGAAGTTCTACCATTGAACTACAGCCCCGTACCCGCGTCCGAGGAGCGGGCGAACGCCAGCCTACCCGTCCGGTGCCCTTTGGCCAAAGCAGGCACGGCGTCGGAAGCCCGTGGCAACTAGGCTGGTGCCGTGCTTCTCAGCGACCGCGACATCAAGGCAGAACTCGCATCCGGCCGCATCGGCCTCGACCCGCGTGAAGACGGGATGATCCAGCCGTCGAGCATCGACGTGCGTCTGGACCGGTACTTCCGCCTGTTCGACAACCACAAGTACCCCTTCATCGATCCGTCGGTCGACCAGCCGGAGCTCACGCGCCTGATCGAGGTCGACCCCGACGAACCGTTCATCCTGCACCCCGGTGAGTTCGCGCTCGGGGCGACGTTCGAGCAGGTCACGCTGCCCGACGACATCGCGGCGCGTCTCGAGGGCAAGTCGTCGCTCGGACGCCTCGGACTCATCACGCACTCGACCGCGGGTTTCATCGATCCCGGCTTCACGGGGCACGTCACGCTCGAACTGGCGAACGTCGCGACCCTGCCGATCAAGCTGTGGCCGGGGATGAAGATCGGTCAGCTGTGCTTCTTCCGGCTCACTTATCCCGCCGAGAACCCCTACGGATCCGGTCCTTACGGCAACCGGTACCAGGGACAGCGCGGACCGACGGCCTCCCGGTCGTTCCAGAACTTCCATCGGACGGATGTCGGCACCACCGACATCGGAGCAGTCGGAGGCTGAGATGACCGACGCGAGCGGTACGCAGCCGGAAGAGCCCGTCATCCCGGAGCAGGCATCCTCCCTGGAGGAGCCGCGCTCGCCGGAGGGGCTCGATCTTCCGGACGAGTCGCTGATCCCGCCCGCCGACGTCGCAGCCCTCCGCCCGAACGACTCCCATCCGCCGTCAGATGCGGCGAGGTCCTGACCCGACGGCGGAGGCGGATCGGGAGTCGGACCTAGGCTTGATGAGTGGCGGATTCGCGGGGAAGGGTGTGGACCGGGATCGCCGTGTCCGCCGATGCAGAGAGCAGCATGCCGGTGGCCACGATCGTCACCGTGCCGCGGGGGGAGAGCAGCTGGACCGAACCCACCTCGCCGAGAGTGTCGCCGTCGCCCAGCAGCAGCACTCGTCCGTCGAGAGCCGCAGCGCGCGGATCGTCGATCGCTCCCGAGAGCGTGCTCAGCTCGTCAGCCGACCGCGTCCTGCACCTTGGTCTGCGCCTCGGCGACCTTGGCGCGGGCGAGGAGTTCGCTGCGCTTGTTCTTGAGCTCGACCAGCTTGTCCTTCATGCCGTTCAGGCCGCTCTTGAGCTTGTCGACGATCTCGGTCTGGGCCGCGATCTGCGGCTCGGCGCCCGTGGCCTCGCGCTCGGCGCTGATCTGACGCTGGAGAGCGATCTTCGCCAGGTTGTCGAACTTGTCGGCGTCGGCGGTGTTGCCGCTCGCGCGCATCTCATCGGCCTTGCGGCTGGCGGCGAGGGCCTTGTTGCCCCACTCGGTCGAAGCCTGGACGTCTTCCTCGTGGTCGCGCTCGAGCAGGCGCAGGTTGCCGATGGTCTCCGCGATCGCGGACTCGGCGTCGGCGATGCTGTTCGTGTAGTCGCGAACGAGCTGGTCGATCATCTTCTGCGGGTCTTCCGCAG
>NZ_JAGYWT010000256.1:0-3488 GCF_019279095.1 Microbacterium sp. BF1
GTCGGGCTCGCCGTGCTGGTCGGGGTCGGGTCATCGCCCGCCGTGCAGATGACCGACGCCGCCTTCACGGACAGCGAGTACGCCGCCGGGTCGTTCACGGCCGCGACGCTGGCGAAGCCCGTGGTGACCTCGTGCACGGTGACGAGCTTCTTGGGCACCTTCACGGGCTTCACGATCACGTGGACGTCGCCCTATCCGAAGGTGCAGCAGCGCTTCTCCATCAACAACGTCGTCGTGGATAACAACGCCAACGTCACTCAAACCGGATCAGGGCCCTACACGTTCTCGTCCACGATCAGCTCGGGCGTGCTGAACACGTTGCTGGGGAGTCTTCTCGGATCGACCAATGCGGTCAAGGTCGAGGCGACCTACAGCGGAACGTCGTTGACCTCGACTCCGGCGACGCGTTCGCTCTCGGTCGGCGGTCTCCTGGGGCTCGGCGGCAACAACACCTGCACCTGAGCGGTGCGTCGCTCCGGTCGGATGCCTCGTCAGTCGGCGAGTGCCAGCGCGCGGAAGGCATCGCGTTCGCGGAGCTGTTCGCGACGGCTGGCGGCGGCATCCGTCATCCGGCTCGGTACCTGCTGGCCGGTGGTGCGTCGGTAGAGCTCATCGATGAGGTCGGTGGCGAGGCCGACGAGCTTCGCGATCTCGCGGTCGTCGCGGTCGATCCAGACGCAGCGCGGCTCATCGTGGATCGGAGCGAAGTCGACGTGCTCCTCCCACACGAACAGGGTCCGTTCGGCTCCGAGCACGTGCTGCTGCCACCAGACCTGGCGCAGGTAGGTGCGGGGGATGCCGCGGAAAGCCTTGTTCGTGGTCTTGATCTCGGCGATCTTCACACGCCCGTCGGCGTCGACCGCGATGCCATCGGGGGTGGCGAGGTGGCGGTGCTCGACCTCGGCGCGGAACAGTGCCGACGAGGGGAGGATGCCGTGGGTCGCCGCGACCCATGCGGCGATCTCCGGCTCGCGCCGACGACCGTGATCGGTGTAGGCGTTGCCGCCGAAGCGGGGCCCTCCGCCCAGTTTGGAGTCGGCCGCCCTGGCGATCGACTTCTCCGAGGTCAGTCCTGCCACATCGGTGGCGGTGATGCCCCGCGAGCGCGCCCTCAGCCACGCCACGCGGTCGCGGGAGTCCGCGACGATGCGTGCAGAGAGTTCCGGTGTCACCCTTCGACCCTAACCCCGCCCGCCGACCCTCCCTCCCGTACACGCCGCCCTCACGCGTCCGCCCCTCCCGCATCCGCGTACCCCTCCCGCATCCCAAGGTGGTCGCCGAAACCCACGGTGGTCGCCGAAACGACGTACGTTCACGCGGTTCTCGGCCCGACGAGTCGAAGCAGGGTGAAGTGGGGCGTCGCGAGGCACCACCTCACAGTTCGTGAGAGCGACCTCGTGGAAGTCGAGGGCATCAGATGCACCTCGCTTGAGAGGACAGTGCTCGATCTGGCGTCCCGGCTCACGCCTGAAGCGGCGATCGCCGTCGCCGACGCGGCGCTGCGGCGCATCGCCGTGCGCAGACACGAGCAGGACCATATCGCCGCCGCAGAGTGGAGGGACGAACTCGGGAGGCGGGCGCAAGCCCTCTCGAACCGGGGCATCGTCAGGCCCGAGAGGTGATCGCGTTCTCGGATGGCCGCGCCCAGCTTCCTGGAGAGAGCGTGAGTCGTCTGCACCTTCACCGACTCGGGTTCACCGAGGTCGATCTGCAGTCGCGCGTCACCGGACCGCATGGCGAGGACTATCGGCTCGACTTCGCCTTTCGGGGAGCGCAGACGTTGGGCGAGTTCGACGGGCGAGGAAAGTACCTCGATCCGACGTTGCGTACAGGGATGTCGGCGGAGGCCGTGGTGCTCGCGGAGAAGCATCGGGAGGATGCGATTCGCGGTGTCACCGGGTGGCGGATCGTCCGCTGGGGATCCGAGCACCTCGTCACGTCAGATGCTCTCGGCGCGCGGCTCGGTGCGTTCGGCCTCCGCCCCTGATCCCGGGCTTCGAGACCTCTCGTGCGCTGGCCCGCGCCGCGCGCTCCTGTGCGCCACGTCCCCGAGACCCATGTGTGCCGCCGAGGCCCACGCTCGGAGGCGCATTCAAGTGTGGGCCTCGGCGGGGAACGTGGGTCTCATCAGGGCGCGTGGGTCTCGTCAGGGGAGGGGGGAGAGGGAGAGGGACGGGGGCGAGTGGATTTGGGGGGAGAGGTGCGGGTGGGGTACAGTTATCCCGAACCGAAGACCGCTGGTCATCGTCGTGTGCGAAAGCGCGCAGCGATCGAAGCTCTGCACAGCAGGGGCCCGCGCAGGACACGAACTTTCCAAAGCTCCGTGCGCTTGCGCCGGAGCTTTCCTCTTTGCAGGTGGTCCAGGTCGGCGCCTCACCACCGTGCGGCGCCTCGTACACACCAAGGAGTGACCATGGCGCAGAAGGATGCATCGGTCGCCGAGCTCACGAAGTCATTCGAGAACTCGACTGCCGTTCTGCTGACCGAGTACCGCGGTCTGACGGTTGCCCAGCTCAAGGAGCTGCGCAACAGCATCCGTCAGGACGCTGAGTACGCCGTGGTGAAGAACACGCTGACCAAGATCGCCGCCAACAAGGCTGGCATCTCCGCGCTGGACGACGACCTCAAGGGTCCGTCGGCTGTCGCGTTCGTGCACGGTGACTTCGTCGCCACCGCCAAGGCTCTGCGTGACTTCGCCAAGGCCAACCCGCTTCTCGTGATCAAGTCCGGCATCTTCGAGGGCAACGCCCTCACCGCGGACGAGGTCAACAAGTACGCCGCGCTCGAGAGCCGTGAGGTTCTGCTGGCGAAGGCTGCGGGCATGATGAAGGCGACGATGGGCAAGGCTGCCGCCACCATCGATGCTCTTCGCGAAAAGCTGGAGACCGCAGAGGCCGCGTAAGCGACCTGCGATCTCGTCTACAAACCCCATCTATCTAGGAGATACATCATGGCGAAGCTTTCCACCGAGGAACTGCTCGAGCAGTTCGCCGGCCTGACCCTCATCGAGCTCAACGAGTTCGTGAAGGCGTTCGAGGAGAAGTTCGAGGTCACCGCTGCTGCTCCCGTCGCCGTCGCCGGTGCTGCGGGTGGCGCAGGCGCTGCTGAGGCTGAGGAAGAGAAGGACTCCTTCGACGTCATCCTCGAGGCTGCTGGCGACAAGAAGATCCAGGTCATCAAGACCGTCCGCGAGCTCACCTCGCTGGGTCTCGGCGAGGCCAAGGCTGTCGTCGACGGTGCCCCGAAGGCTGTCCTTGAGGGCGCCAACAAGGAGACCGCCGAGAAGGCCAAGGCTGCTCTCGAAGAGGCAGGCGCAACGGTTACCCTCAAGTAATCGCGACGCTCACGCGTTTCTCAACGACCCCGCCCCATCGATGAATCCGCCGCTGCCATCGATGCCGCCAGGACAAGTGGCTCTACTCGCCACCATGAGGGTGGGATACACCAGCGCGGCGATCACGGCGAGGATCAGAAGGCGACGGATCCTG
>NZ_JAGYWT010000257.1:0-3486 GCF_019279095.1 Microbacterium sp. BF1
GACGACGGCAGGGTCTCTCAGCAGCCCGCGATGCGGGTGCCAAGGTCTCCTCCACCCTCACGGGCCGGCGGGCCGGAGCACGATCTCGTGCTCGTAATGACGACGTCGCCGCATTCGGGAGTACTCCCCTTGCCTGCGCGACGATACCGGCTGTACCTGTGCACCGCCTCGGAGACGCTCCGCAGAGACGACGATCGGCCCCGGCGCAGAGCGCACAGGGCCGATCGTCGTACTCGAAGGTCTGTTACTTGGCTGCAGCCTCGGCCGGCTCGGGAGCCTTCTCGGCGACAGGCTTCTTCGCGGCAGGCTTCTTCACCGCGGGCTTCTTCGCAGCCGGCTTCTTCGCAGCGGGCTTCTCCGATGCCTCGGCCGATGCCGCCGGGGCAGCGTCCGCCACGGGAGCGGCGGGAGCGGCCGGACGCGGGCGGGCGGCGAACTCCTCGAAGACGTAACGCGGGTTCTGCACGGTCTCGAGGTTCACCAGGTCGCGGCCGAGCCACAGGTTGTTCCACCAGCCCGAGATGACACGGAACTTGCGCTCCCACGTCGGCATCGCGAGACCGTGGTAGCCGCGGTGCGCGACCCAGGCCACGAAGCCCTTGAGAGCGATCTTGCCGGACTGGAAGACACCGTTGTACAAGCCGAGCCCTGCGACAGCGCCCAGGTTCTTGTGGAGGTACTCCTTGGGGTTCTCCCCACGCAGCACGGCGACGAGGTTCTTCGCGAGCAGCTTCGCCTGGCGAACCGCGTGCTGGGCGTTCGGCACGCAGAAGCCGCCGACGCCACCGCCCGAGAGGTCGGGGACAGCGGACACGTCTCCGGCTGCCCACGCGCCCTCGACGAAGGCCTCGGGGGTTCCGACGCGCAGGTCGGCGCGGGTCTGGATGCGACCGCGCTCCTCGACGGGCAGGTCGCCGCCGCGCACGACGGTCGGGTTGGCCATGACACCTGCGGTCCACACGATGACGTCGGTCGGGATCACCTCGCCGGTGGAGAGCTCGACGTTGCCGTCGACCGCGCTCGTCAGCTGCGTGTCGAGGTGCACGTTGGCGCCGCGCTTGGCGAGGTCCTTGAGCACCCACTCGCTGGTCTGCAGCGAGACCTCGGGCATGATGCGGCCCATCGCCTCGATGAGGTGGAAGTGGGTGTCTTCGAAGCTGATCTGCGGGTACTTGCCCACCAGCGCGGACGTCAGGGAACGCAGCTCGGCGAACACCTCGATACCCGCGAAGCCACCACCGACGACGACGACGGTCAGCAGACGGTCGCGCTCGGGACCGGCGGGAAGCGAGGCGGCCTTGTCGAAGCTCGACATGACCTTGTCGCGGATCGCGACGGCCTCTTCGATCGTCTTCAGTCCGATCGCGTTGTCGGCGATCCCGGGGATCGGGAAGGTGCGCGAGACGGCACCGGCCGTGACGACGATCTGGTCGTACGCGAACTCGTACGGCTCGCCGACGGGCGGCGTGATCGTCGCGACCTTCTGTGCGTGGTTGATGTTCGTCACCTTGGCGGTGAGGACGTTGGTGCGCTTGAGGTGACGGCGGTGCGCGACCAGCGAGTGCCTGGCCTCGATCGAGCCGGCGGCGACCTCGGGGAGGAACGGCTGGTACGTCATGTACGGCAGCGGGTCGACCATGGTGACGTGGGCCTCACCCTTGCGCAGGTGCTTCTCGAGCTTCCACGCGGTGTAGAAACCCGCGTACCCTCCGCCGACGATCAGGATCTTGGGCACAGTGCTGTTCTGAGGCACAGAAGAACTACTCCTCGGAGTCGGGGGTGCGGCGTACGGAAATGCGCGCCGATCGGATGCGCCGGGCAGCTGCGGTGACGCCAAGCGCTACCAGGATACCAGGGACCGTGAGCGCAATGAGCGGCAGGGTACCGTAGCGCAATGAATCCGCGCTGGGAAGCAACGGTGAACCGGCTTCGGTGGGCGCATCGGGCGCGGGGAGAGGCGGGACGGCGACGGGTGTCACCGTCGGAACCGGCTGCGGCTCCGTCTCCGCGCGACGGAACACGCGGATCCACTCGGCGAGGTCTCCCATGGGGTTCTCGCTCACCGCAGGGAGGTTCGCGGAAATCGCCGCTGCGGCATCCACCAGCCCGTATCCGTAGAGGGGATCCTGGGGTTTGACCGCATCAGGGACGGGGATCGCGGTCTTGATGATGCGGTTGATGACGTCGATCGCCTTGATGTCGGGGTGCGCCGAGCGGATCAGCGCTGCGACTCCCGCGACGATGGGCGCCGCACCACTGGTTCCGCGCCACGGCACGACCGTGCCGTCTGCGGAGACGCCGATGAGCCCCTCGCTGGGCGCGGAGATCCCGATCGTGATGCCCTGGGTCGACGCCTCGATGCTCGCCATGCCGGTCTGGTCGACGCCACCGACCGTGAGCACACCGGGAATGGTCGCCGGGGCGCCGATGATGTTCGTCCCACTCCCCCTATTGCCGGCGGCGACCACGACCACCACGTCATGCTCGAAGGCATACAGGAACGCGTCGTCCCAGCTCTTGTCCCAATCGAGCGTGTTCGTCGTGAACGAGAGGTTGATGATGTCGGCACCGTTGTCGACGGCCCAGCGCATGCCCTTCGCCACCTGCTCCGTGAACGGAACGGCGGCGGCCGCGCTGAACCCCACCGAGATCGAGAGCAGGTTGGCCTCCGGCGCCACACCGATCATGCCGGTGCCGTCGGGCGCACCGCGACCGGCAGCCAGCGAAGCCACCCAGGAACCGTGATTGCCGTCGACGGCGCCCAGGGGCGTGCGCCCGTCCGGAGTGCCTGACCCCGAGACATCGGTGCCACCCACCACAGCGTCGCCGAAGACCGAGGGCACCTTGCCGATGCCGGTGTCGATCACCGCGATGGTGACGCCCTTGCCACGAGTGGTCTGCCAGGCCTCACGGATCCGCGCCCCGTCGAGCCAGTACTCCGAAGCCCGCACCGGGTCGGCAGGGTCGTCGGGGATCGGGGCCGGAGTCGGTGCGACGCCGAGGAGCAGCACCGTCGCCGCCACCACCACGATGGCGGCAGCGCTGCGCAGCGTCCGGCGTGCGGTCATACCGCGGAAGCCGCCTCATCGCGCAGGGCGGCGCCAGGGTCTTCACAACGGCAGACCGAAGGCGACCAGGAGGATCGAGCGAGTGCGGCGTCGCCGATCGGGTTGACTCCCGGGCCTGCGGCCAGGGCATGCCCGGCCAGAGCATGCAGGCATTTGACGCGCGTGGGCATTCCCCCGGCGGAGATGCCGTCGATCTCGGAGACCTCGCCGAACTGCCTCCGGTCAGCGAGGTAGGCCTCGTGGGCTGCGAGATACGCCGACGCCACTGCCTCGTCGTCGACGAGAAGGGCTTCCCGACGCAGCTTCATCCAGCGCAACGCCAAGGATGTCCGCTTCCTCGACATCTGATGCCCGCGGGCTCAGACCAGATGTGTGACAGAGAGATTGATTCATGACTGACGAAGAACGCACCGAACCG
>NZ_JAGYWT010000258.1:0-3485 GCF_019279095.1 Microbacterium sp. BF1
GCCTCGTCGAGACGCTTCGCGGGGATCGCCGGGTCGGGCTGGCCGCCACTGGATCGTCCGCTGCCGTCGGGGGTGTGGATCCGGGTGTGCAGCCAGCGCCTCTGTCCGACGGGGAAGACCTCCCTCAACCCTCCGGCCGCGATCGCGAGAAGGGTCTGCTCCAGGTTGTCGGCCACGCTCTCGGCGGTCTCGTCGCAGGCGTCGCAGGTGCACACGGGCGCACGGTCCCGGAACAAGGCCCCGGCTTCGATGTCGACGGACTCGGTCGACACCGTGAGGGTGATCGTCGCACCCGTCGTGGGGCGCAGGCAGATCACGCGGGCCCCCGATTCGGAGACCCGTCGGTCGACGTCGACGACGTACCAGGTCGCCAGGTGCTCGACCAGCGCGTCGACGACGGACAGCACGGGGGCGAAGCGCTCAGGATGGGAGACCCGCGAGTAGGCGTCGTCCGGCGGAGAGCCACCGGCCCAGCGGGACCCGTAGTCGATGACCCGGCCGTCGTCGTCGAAGAACTCCGGGATCGCGAGGGGCGGACGTGCGAACGCCACAGGGGCGACCACGAGGTCGACGTCGACCTCGTGGTGCGCGAGGGCACTCGACTCCAGGTCGTCGCGGTCGGCCTGGGGCCAGGAGGCGAGCATCTCTCGAAACGCCTCACGCTGCTCCGGGTGCTCCACGATCGCCCGCAGCACGCCCGCGACCGGAATCGACATGGCCGAGGTGCCGACCTCAGGCTCGCTCGTCATCCGCCACCTCGCCGCGGGATGCGCCACGGCTATCGCGTTCCCCAGGAACCGCGAGGCTGCCTCCGTCATCTCGGGAGCATCGAGGAGCTCGGCGTGCGCAGCGATGAAGTCCCACAGTGCGAAGAGGTCGGTCGCGAGGACGGCGGGGTCTGCATCGGAATCGCGTGCGAAGGCCGCGAAGGGCTTGAAGCCCTCCACGAACCGCGCGGGCGCGACCGACTCGACGCTCGGCCAGATCAACGTGGCGGATGCTGTGGCGCCCGGCATCGGCGCCAGAGTGCCGGGGAAGAGGTCCGACGTCGTCATCAGGATCAGATCCGGCGTCCGCGGGGCATCAACTGCACGTCGGGCAGCGGCGGAGCGGGGATTCGAATATCGTGACCGCCGACGATGCCGAACCGTGCCGGCTCAACAGCGGCCGACGACTCCGCCTCCCACTCCTCGCGCGCTGCGACGATCTCGTCGTGCGTGCGGCCGGCGAAGTTCCACCACATCACGATCTCGTCCTCGAACGGCTCGCCGCCGAGCAGGAACAGCAGCGCACCCTCGTCGCTCGACACCTCCACCCCATCGCGCGAGTCGCCGAGATAGAGCAGACCGTTGCGATCGAGCGGATGCTCTGCATTACTTCACCCTCCAGGTGCCGCTGTTCATCGGGTTCATCCTGTGCATCGTCGCCCTGCGTCGCGAGGAGGCCAGGCTCACCAGAGCACGCCTGGAGGACTACGCCGCCGCGGGGTGGTTCACGCCCGAGGAGGTCACGATGCTCGCGACCCCCGCCGGACGAAAGGTGGGACTGGCCTGGGCCTCGCAGCTGCGCGGGGACCGACGGCCTCTGATGCGCGCGTTCATAAAGGACGCGACCGCACTCGCCGCCGTGCGCCAGCGCGCGATCACCGGTCGGGATCCTCTGGCCGTGGACGACGAGCGCGCTCTCCTGATCCGCACCAGGGCGACCAGGGCGGCTCTGCTCTCCTACTGACACGGAGCGAGGCAGCGGGCCCGCCCCCGGCAAGACTCAGCGCCCGGTGCTGCGGCGATGCCTGCGAGTCTCCCGGGCGCTGAGTTGATCTGTAAACAGGGTGCACCCGGCCCCGTGCGGGTGTCAAGAGCGTCTTGCCGAGGTTCTACGGTGCGTGCATGAGGTGTTCGCTGTGAGCAGGTGCGCGCGCGTTGACCCCGTCCGTCGGCCTCGGGTTTGATGGAGACATGACTGAACGCACAAAGCCTGAGTTCGACGCCCCCAGCACCCCCGCTCCGGCGGACCTCGTCATCCGCGACATCATCGAGGGTGACGGCACCGAGGCGAAGCCCGGCGACACGGTGACGGTCCACTACGCCGGTGTGGAGTTCGACTCCGGCGAGGAGTTCGACTCCTCCTGGGGCCGCGGCGAGACTATCCAGTTCCCCCTGCGCGGCCTGATCCAGGGCTGGCAGGACGGAATCCCCGGCATGAAGGTCGGCGGGCGCCGCGAGCTGATCATCCCCCCGCACCTCGCGTACGGCCCGGCCGGTGGAGGGCACTTCCTCTCCGGCAAGACGCTGATCTTCATCATCGATCTCGTCGCCGTCGGCTGACTTCGATCTTCTCCACGAGGCGCCCCTCTCCTTCGGGAAAGGGGCGCCTCGTGGAGTTCCGGAAGAGATTCTCCATTCAGGGGAATACATGCGACTGAATGTAGGTTGTCACAGTGGTCGCGGCAACGCGGCCCCTGTCCCTTGCCGCAGCAGCGGCTGAAGTCTCCAGAGGAGAAGCAATGACCAGCATCGACATCCCCGGCTACCGTCCCGGCACCTGGGTCCTGGACCCTTCGCACAGCGAGGTCACCTTCAGCGTGCGCCACATGATGATCTCGAAGGTGCGCGGCACGTTCGGCGTCAAGAGCGCGACGCTCGTGGCCCCGGAGAACCCCCTCGAGGCCAAGGTCGAGGCGACGGTCGACGTCACCTCGATCGACACCAACGACGAGGGCCGCGATGCGCACCTGCGCTCGGGCGACTTCTTCGACACGGAGAACTTCCCGACCATGGAGTTCGTCTCCACCGGTGCGCGCGTCAAGGGCGATGACCTGTACGTCGACGGAGACCTCACCATCCGCGGCATCACCAAGCCGGTCAGCTTCGAGCTCGACTTCGGTGGCTTCGGCACCGACCCGTACGGCAACTACAAGGCCGGTGCTTCGGCCAAGACGGTCATCAACCGTGAGGACTTCGGCCTCACCTGGAACGCGGCGCTGGAGACCGGCGGCGTGCTCGTCGGCAAGGACGTCACGATCAGCCTCGACCTGCAGGGCGCGCTGCAGCAGGACTGACCCCGTTCGCGCGGTCGCCAGAACCCCGAGCCCGTCAGGGCTCGGGGTTCTCTGCGTCGTAGTCGTGGAACCGACGGCTGCGGCGCGCGAGCATGGCGACGAGTGTGATGACCAGGACCCCGCCGAGAAGCGGCGGGAACCAAAGGGTGGTCAGGGTCGCGAGCGTCCCGGCGTAGAGAGCCCCGACTCGCGGGCCCCCGGCGACGACGACGATGAACAGGCCCTGGAGGCGTCCGCGCATCGCGTCGGGGACCGCGGCCTGCATCATCGTGTTGCGGTATGTACCTGACGAGCCGGACGTCAGGTACGTCAGGTACGTCAGGTACGTCAGCGTTTCACGTGAAACCGAACATGATACGCGTCCGATATCGCAGGTATCTCCCTTCACAGAGCCCGCTAGCGCGCACCAATCCGACGAGCCCCT
>NZ_JAGYWT010000259.1:0-3477 GCF_019279095.1 Microbacterium sp. BF1
CGCACCCCCTTGGCCTCCGCGACAACCCGTAGTCCGCAAACAGTCCGCAGAACGTACCAACACGGACAGCAAAAACCGGCACCACCCAACATGTGCGAAAAGGCCTCTACACCGCTGTGGCGGGTGCGCGTCCCTCCGGCACGACCGCGCTTCTGGAGGACATCGTGGTGCCGGTGCCACGACTTCTGCACACCTGCGAGCGCCTGATCGAGCTGTTCGCCGCGCACGGCTACGAGGGCTCGGTGATCTTCGGGCATGCCAAGGACGGCAACATCCATTTCCTGCTCAACGAGCGCTTCGACGATCCCGACAGCGTCGCGCGCTACCGGCGCTTCACCGACGACCTGGTCGACCTCGTGCTCTCCCAGCAGGGATCCCTGAAGGCCGAGCACGGCACCGGACGCATCATGGCGCCGTTCGTGCGACGCCAGTACGGTGACGAACTCACCGACATGATGTGGGAGATCAAGCATCTGCTCGACCCCGACCGCATCCTGAACCCCGGAGTGGTCCTCTCCGATGACCCCGATTCGTACCTGCACGACCTGAAGCGGGTGCCG
Source organism: Microbacterium sp. BF1 (assembly GCF_019279095.1). Taxonomy (NCBI): domain Bacteria; kingdom Bacillati; phylum Actinomycetota; class Actinomycetes; order Micrococcales; family Microbacteriaceae; genus Microbacterium; species Microbacterium sp. BF1. The sequence continues at coordinate 561 of NZ_JAGYWT010000259.1, forward strand.
ACGGTCGAGAAGGAAGTCGACCGCTGCGTCGAATGCGGCTACTGCGAGCCGACCTGTCCGAGCAAGAGCATCACCCTCACGCCGCGGCAGCGCATCGTGATCCGCCGCACGCCGGACGGAGTGTTCACGACGATGTCGATCGCGCCCTCGTTGATGAGGTCGACGATGTTCTTGGCCCCGGACTCCTGCGTCGCACTGTACTTCTCGACGACCGTGACGGCGATGCCGTTGCGCGAGAGGATCTCGGCTGTACCCTCGGTCGCGACGATCGTGAAGCCGAGCTGCTGCAGGCGGTGCGCGGGCAGGATGACCGCACGCTTGTCCGAGTCGGCGACCGAGATGAACACGGTTCCCGACGTGGGCATGCCGCCATAGGCCGCCGCCTGGCTCTTCGCGAACGCTGTCGGGAAGTCGCGGTCGATGCCCATGACCTCACCGGTGGAGCGAGCCAGATCTCCTGGTCGAGACCGGCCTTCGTCAGCTCCTCGCGGGCGATGGCGTCGGCCTCACGCAGAATCTCGAGACGGTCAGCGGTGACCTCACCGATGATCCGGATACCGAGACCGGGCCCCGGAAACGGCTGACGTCCGACGATCGCCTCGGGGATGCCGAGCTCGCGACCGATCGCACGCACCTCGTCCTTGAACAGGGCGCGCAGCGGTTCGATCAGCTCGAAGTCGAGGTCGTCGGGAAGACCGCCCACGTTGTGGTGCGACTTGATGTTCGCGGTACCCGCACCGCCGCCGGACTCCACGACGTCGGGGTAGAGGGTGCCCTGCACGAGGAACTTCACCGGGGCGCCGCCCGAGGCCTTGGCCTCGGCGACGAGGTCGAGCTGCACCTTCTCGAACGCGCGGATGAACTCGCGTCCGATGATCTTGCGCTTCTCCTCGGGGTCGGTCACCCCCTGGAGGTGGCCGAGGAAGATGTCGGCCGCGTCGACCGTGATCAGTCGCACACCGGTGGACTCCACGTAGTCCTTCTCGACCTGCTCGCGCTCGCCCTTGCGGAGCAGCCCGTGGTCGACGAAGACCGCCGTGAGCTGGTCGCCGATCGCCTTGTGCACGAGGGCCGTGGAGACGGCGGAGTCGACACCTCCGGAGAGGGCCGAGATCACGCGAGCGTCGCCGACCTGCTCGCGGATGCGCTCGATCTGCTCGGCGATCACGTTGCCGCTGTTCCAGTCGGAGGCGAGGCCCGCACCCTTGTGCAGGAAGTTCTCGAGCACGCGCTGGCCGTGGTCGGAGTGCTTGACCTCGGGGTGCCACTGCACGCCGTAGAAGCCGCGCTCCTCGTTCGCGAACGCCGCGACCTTGGTCGCATCCGTCGTCGCGAGCACGTCGAAGCCCTCCGGGGCCTTGGCGACCTGGTCGCCGTGGCTCATCCAGACGTTCTGCTGCGCGGGCTGGCCGCCCAGCAGTGTTCCGCCGTCACCCGTGATCACGGCATCCGTCGCCCCGTACTCACGCAGGCCGGTGTTCGCGACCTCTCCGCCGAGAGTCTGGGCCATGTACTGGAAGCCGTAGCAGATGCCGAGGGTCGGCACACCGAGGTCGAAGACCGCCGGGTCCAGGCGCGGAGCACCCTCTTCGTACACCGACGAAGGACCACCGGAGAGGATGATCGCGACCGGGTTCTTGGCGGCGATCTCCTCGGCCGTGGCGGTGTGCGGCACGATCTCGCTGTAGACACCCGCCTCGCGGACGCGACGGGCGATCAGCTGCGCGTACTGCGCGCCGAAGTCGACGACGAGCGCAGGGCGCTGCTGGGTCTCGGACTGTTCGGTCAACGGACACCTTCCGGGGCGGGGGCGGAAGTCTCTGCGGACTCCCTGGTGGCGAGATAGGTCTTCACTTCACGGGCGACGATCGCCTCCATGAAGAACGACAGCAGCGGGATGACACCGCCGAGCGCGAGCAGGATGAAGCGCGGGAACGGCCAGCGCATCAGGCTCCACATGCGGAAGCACGAGAACAGGTACACGACGTAGAACCAGCCGTGCGCCACGAGGATGAACAGCGACACGTTGAACCCGTCGCCGAGCGAGGTCATCTCGCACGAGTTCGTCCACGGGGCGAAGAGCGACCACCACTGGCAGTCGGGCCCGGCCAGGACGCCGGCGAACCAGAGCGGCCCCCCGGAGCCTCCGAGGAAGAGCTCGAGGTGGATCGGCGTGTACTTCAGCACCATCTCGGCGAGCAGCAGGAGCAGCATGACTCCTGTGATGATCGACGCGATCTGGTAGAACTTCAGCGCACCGCGGATCGCCGGAAAGCTGGCGACTTTCGGTTCGGGCATGCCTCCAGTCTAGCCGTCGGGAAATCGTGTCGAATCCGGTCGCCGGCGCATCGGAGAGGAGACGACGAAGGCCGCCGGGTTCGCACCCGACGGCCTTCGTCCGTGTCATCCGGTTACCGGATCAGTTCCGCTCTTCCCGGATCAGAACCACCGGGTCAGCAGTTCCCAGAGCCAGTCGAGGATCGCACCGATGATGCCTCCGGCGCGGTTGACGGTGACGGTGGCTGTGGCCGCGTCTCCGTCGGCCTGCGACGCCGCGACGGTATACTTGCCCGACGGGGCGCTCTTGGGAACGGTGACCGAGGTGCTGAACGTGCCGTCTGCGCGCACCTGGACCGTGCCGACCTGCACCGGCTTGCCCTTCTTCGGACGCAGCTCGATGCTCACGGTCTCGCCGGGCGCGTAGCCCTCCCCGGTGACCTTGAGGTTCTTGCCCGCGGTCACCTTGGACGAGCCGAGCGCGATCGTTCCCGCGAACTCCTCTTCGCCGGCGATCGTGAACGGCACCTGCACCGTGGTTCCGGTACCGGCGACGGCGACGGTGAGCACCTGCTCACCGAACACGCCGGACGGCACCGTGAAGGTCAGGCTGGCGCGCCCGCCCTCGTCGGTGGTGTCG
>NZ_JAGYWT010000026.1:0-11292 GCF_019279095.1 Microbacterium sp. BF1
CGAGGTGGCACCTCTCGCCTATATGCGCGGCCGTACCCTCAACGACTCCTTCGTCGTGCTCGACGAGGCGCAGAACACCACCCCAGAGCAGATGAAGATGTTCCTGACCCGTCTCGGCTTCGGCACACGCACCCCTCCTCCCGCCGTCTGCGCCCCGGGATCCCGTGCCGTGGTGTCGGTGCCGACGCCTAGACTCATAAGGCCATGACCGAAGCTCCTCTCATCGTCCCCTCCACCACCGGTCCTCGCTCGTCGGGAGACCCTGGACAGGACGATCTCCTCGCCGGCCTCAACCCGCAGCAGCTCGAGGCCGTCACCTATCGCGGTCCCGCGCTGCTCATCGTCGCGGGGGCCGGATCGGGCAAGACCAGCGTGCTCACCCGCCGCATCGCCTCGCTGCTGCGCGGGCGGGAGGCATGGCCGAGTCAGATCCTCGCGATCACCTTCACCAACAAGGCCGCCGGAGAGATGCGCGAGCGTGTCGAGGGACTGATCGGCGACGCCGCCCGTGGCATGTGGATCTCCACGTTCCACTCCGCGTGCGTGCGCATCCTGCGCCGTGAGGCCGAGCAGTTCGGCTACACCAAGTCGTTCACGATCTACGACTCCGGCGACTCGCGGGCGCTCCTCAAGCGCCTGGTCAAGGAGCACGAGGCCGACGCCTACGGGCTCACGCCCGCGTCGGTGCAGTCGCGCATCTCCAAGCTCAAGAACGAGCTGTCTGACGCCGAGTCGTACGCGCGCCAGGCCAACATGAGCGATCCGGCCGAACGGGTCTTCGTCGAGGTCTTCGCCGACTACCAGCGGCAGCTGCAGAAGGCCAACGCCTTCGACTTCGACGATCTGATCGGGCAGACCGTGTACCTGTTCCGGGCGTTCCCGCAGGTCGCCGACACCTACCGCCGCCGTTTCCGCCACATCCTGGTCGACGAGTACCAGGACACCAACCACGCCCAGTACTCGCTGATCCACGAGCTCACGCGCCCCGTGTCGGGGGCTGCGGGTTCCGCCCCCGATCCATATGCCTCCAACGGCATGATGATCTTCGAGCCCGATCCGGCGCCAACGGCGGATGCCGGTGAGCCCGGCGCCTCGCTCACCGTGGTCGGCGACTCCGACCAGTCGATCTACGCGTTCCGCGGGGCGGACATCCGCAACATCAGCGAGTTCGAACGCGACTTCCCGGGTGCTCGAGTGGTGCTTCTCGAGCAGAACTACCGGTCGACGCAGAACATCCTGTCGGCGGCGAACGCGGTGATCGGCAACAACTTCGACCGCAAGGACAAGAAGCTCTGGAGCGACAAGGGCGACGGCGATCCCATCATCGGCTTCACGGGCTACTCGCAGCACGACGAGGCGCAGTTCGTGGCCGATGAGGTCGAGGCGCTGCACCGGGCCGGTATGCCCTACTCCGAGATGGCGGTGTTCTACCGCACGAACTCGCAGTCCCGTGCGCTGGAGGAGATCTTCATCCGCTCCGCGGTGCCGTACAAGATCATGGGCGGCACGAAGTTCTACGACCGTGCCGAGATCAAGGATGCACTCGCGTATCTCGTCGCGGTCGCGAACCCGGCCGATGAGATGTCGGTGCGGCGCATCCTGAACAAGCCACGGCGCGGCATCGGAGACGTGACCGAGACGGCCATCGCCCGGTTCGCCGAGGAGAACGGCATCAGCTTCCGCGATGCGCTGTCGATGCCGGGCCAGCTCGGCGTCGGGCCGAAGATCCAGGCGGCGATCGGTCAGCTCGACGCGGTGCTCGCCGAAGCCGCCGCCATCCTGACACCCGCCAGCGGCGAGCTGCCGCCACCCACCGCGGTAGCCGACGGCCTGAGTCTGCTGCTGGGCAAGAGCGGGTATCTCGACGCACTGCGTGCGAGCCGCGATCCGCAGGACGAGGCGCGCGTCGAGAACCTCGACGAGTTCGTCGCCGTCGCCCGCGACTTCGCGCGCAACAACCCCGAAGGCACGATCGTCGACTTCCTCACCGAGGTCGCCCTGGTCTCCGATGCCGATGACCTCGACGACGAGTCGGGCTCGGTCTCGCTCATGACCATGCATACGGCCAAGGGTCTGGAGTACGACGCCGTGTTCGTCACCGGCGTCGAGGAAGACCTCATCCCGCACCGCATCTCGGCCGGCGAGCCCGGTGGACCGCAGGAGGAGCGTCGACTCTTCTACGTCGGAATCACGCGTGCCCGCAAGCGTCTGCACCTGTCCCTCGCGATGACGAGGGCGCAGTTCGGCGAGGTCACTGTCGCGATGCCCAGCCGCTTCCTGCAGGAGATCCCGGCGGGCCTGATCGACTGGCGACAGTCGCCGGGCGATGTGAACTCGCGCGGCGGCATGCAGTCGCGCGCACTGAACGCACGTCGCCAGGGCGGCTTCGGCGGTTCGGGCTCAGGAGACCGGTTCGCGGTGAAGTCGCTGCCGGGGCAGCATCTCAGCCCGCCTCGACCTCGAGCAGGTGCGCCTGCAGGGGATCGAGGAGTACGACTGAACGTCGGGTTCCGTGTCTGCTGTGACGCCGTGTGACACACGATTCCGCGTGCGCGGTGCGCGCTGCCTAACGTATTCGAGTCCCCCCCCAAGAGAGGAACTCCTTCACATGTCACGCCGCACCACCTCCATCCTCGCCGCGCTCGCCGTGGTCCCGCTCTTCGTCGCACTCGCAGGCTGCGCCACGGGATCAACCGACGCCGGCTCCGGCAGTGACGGATCGTCCGAGGACGAGGTCGTCAAGATCGGCGTCGTCGGCAAGGGCGACGAGCAGTGGCCGGCGTTCGTCGATGCCGCAGCCGAAGAGGGGATCACGGTCGAACTGGTCGACTTCGGCTCCTACGAGCAGCCCAACCCCGCGCTCACCGAGGGAGAGATCGACCTCAACCAGTTCCAGCACATCGTCTACCTCGCCGAGTACAACAACGCCTCGGGCTCCGACCTCACCCCGATCGGCTCGACCGCGATCTACCCGCTCGGTCTGTACTCGAAGAAGTACGACGACGTCGACAGCATCCCCGAGGGCGAGACGGTGGCCGTGCCCGACGACGCCTCCAACCAGGCGCGTGCGCTGAACGTGCTGCAGCAGGCCGGCCTCGTCGAGCTGAAGAGCGGCGGCACGCCGTACTCCGACCTCGCCGATGTCGACACCGACAAGTCCAAGGTCAAGGTCACCGCTCTCGAGGCCGCGCTCATCCCGACCTCGCTGCCCGACGTCGCCGCGGCGATCATCAACAACGACTTCGTGCAGGATGCCGGTCTCACCTTCGAGGACGCGATCGCGCAGGACGACCCCGAAGATGCCAGTGCCCTGCCGTACGTGAACATCTTCGCCGCCCGTGCCGAAGACGCCGACAACGAGACCTACCTCAAGCTCGTCGAGATCTTCCAGACGAACGAGGCCGTCCAGAAGGGTCTGCTCGAGTCGTCCGGCGGCACCGCGGTGGCCCTGCAGACGCCGGTGGAGGATCTGGTCGCGTCGCTCGCGAAGGTCCAGAAGGACGCCGACGCGAAGAAGTAGGACGCGGGGATTCCCACCCTGTCCGATAAGGGAGAATCGGGTGGCGCGAAACGCGTCACCCGATTCTTCGTTCCCGAAGCAGACCGGAGCAGCACATGTCGATCGTCACCCTGACGAACGTCTCCAAGACCTACCCGTCCCGCACTCGTGAGGGCGCGGAAGTCGTGGCCGTGGACGACGTCTCCCTCTCGATCGAGAAGGGTGACGTCTTCGGCATCATCGGATACTCCGGCGCGGGCAAGTCGACCCTCGTCCGCCTCATCAACGCGTTGGAGCCCGCGACGAGCGGCACCATCACGGTCGACGGCGTCGACATCACCGCGCTCAAGGAGAGCGAGCTGCGCGCGGTCCGCGGGGGGATCGGCATGATCTTCCAGCAGTTCAACCTGTTTTCCTCCCGCACCGTCAAGGCCAACATCGCCTACCCGCTCAAGCTCGCAGGCTGGTCCAAGGCGGATATCGAGACGCGGGTGGCCGAGCTGCTCAGCTTCGTCGGCCTCGCCGACAAGGCGAAGGCATATCCCGAGCAGCTCTCCGGCGGGCAGAAGCAGCGCGTCGGCATCGCCCGCGCACTCGCCACCGGGCCCGCGATCCTGCTCGCGGACGAGGCCACCAGCGCCCTCGACCCCCAGACCACTCACGAGGTGCTCGATCTGCTCCAGCGGGTCAACAAGGAGCAGGGTGTCACGATCGTCGTCATCACGCACGAGATGGATGTGATCCAGACGATCGCCACCAAGGTGGCCGTGATGGAGAACGGCCGTGTGATCGAGCAGGGTGATGTGTTCGACGTCTTCTCGTCACCGCAGAACCCGGCGTCGCAGCGCTTCGTCGGAACGGTGGTGAAGGGCGTGCCCTCGCCGTCCGAGCGTTCCGTCCTGCGCGAGCGGCATCAGGGCCGCCTCGTCACGTTCTCCTTCCGCGACGGTGACTCCTCACAGGCGCAGGTATTCCTCGATCTCGCCGGTGCCGGGCTCGACTTCGAGCTCGTATACGGAGGGATCAACGACATCCGCGGACGGGCCTTCGGGCACCTCACCCTCGCCATCCGCGGCGAGGACGCCGTGATCGATAGCGCTCTCGCGAACATCGCCGAACGTGTCGAAGTGACCGAGATCGCCGGAGAGGAGGCGCGCTGATGGACCGCCTGAACGAACTGTGGCCCGAGCTGTGGAAGGCCGCACTCGAGACGCTCTACATGACGACGTTCGCGCTCGTCCTCGGCGGCATCCTCGGCCTGGCGATCGGCGTCATCCTCTACGTCACCCGTCCCGGCGGGCTCGCGCAGAACAAGCCGGTCGCGTTGATCGCCAACCTCGGGGTGAACTTCTTCCGCCCGATCCCCTTCGTCCTCTTCGTGGCCGTCGCGCAGCCGTTCGCCCGTGTGGTGGTCGGCACCGGGATCGGAACCACCGCCGGAGCGTTCATGATCGCTCTCGCCGCCGCGTTCGCGATCGGTCGCATCGTCGAGCAGCACCTCGTCTCGGTCCCACCCGGCGTGATCGAAGCCGCGCGCGCGATGGGCGCCGGCCCCTGGCGCATCCTCTTCACCGTGGCCATCCCCGAGTCGCTGGGACCGCTGATCCTCGGCTACACGTTCATCGTGGTCGCGCTCATCGATATGACGGCGATGGCCGGTCTGATCGGCGGAGGCGGTCTCGGCGCGTTCGCGCAGATCTACGGATTCCGGCAGTTCGAGCCGGTCGTGATGTGGACGGCGATCGTCCTGATCGTGGTGTTCGTGCACCTCGTGCAGATGCTCGGAACGCGCCTGGCGCGCAAGGTCATGCGCCGCTGACGGGATCTTCGCTGACGGGATCCTCGCCGGCGGGCGCGTGCTGCAGCGTGCGCCGCGTGGTGAACACCCGCTCCTCGCCGCTCAGTGGATCGACGAACCGCAGCTCCCGCGCGAGCAGTTGCAGGGGGCGGTCGAAGTCGTCGGGCAGGTCCTCGAGCAGCTCGGGGTAGAACCTGTCGTTGAGGATGCCGATGCCGAGGGCGGCGAGGTGCACGCGCAGCTGGTGCATCTTGCCGCTGTGCGGTCTGAGCAGGGTGTGCACCACGCGATCGTCGCTGCTGATCAGCGCGATCAGCGTCTCGGCGTTCGGTTCCCTGGTGTCGTCGACCTGCACCCGCACCTGGGCCCGCGGCTTCTCGATGTGGTTGCGATACACGAGGGGGAACGAGGGCAACTCGCCGCCCTCGGGGAGTGCGGAGACCGCCTCGTAGACCTTCTGCATCTGCCGGTTCTCGAACATCAACTGGTAGGCACCGCGGGTCGCCGGCCGTGTCGAGAACATCAGCAGCCCGGCGGTCGCACGGTCCAGGCGGTGGATCGGCGCCAGGTCGGGATTGTCGAGGAGATTGCGCAAGCGCACCAGCGCCGAGTTCTGCAGGAACTTGCCGCCGGGAGTCGTCGGCAGGAAATGCGGCTTGTCGACGACCACGAGATGCTCGTCCTGGTGCAGGACCTCGATCTCGAAGGGGATCCGCGTCTCGACAGCGGGTTCGCGGTAGTACCAGACGAATTCGACGCTGCCCAGCGGGGCGTCGCGAGGGACGGGGGAGCCGTCGGCACGCACGATCTCGCCGCGGTCGAACCGCGCGAGCAGACGCTCGGGATCCATGTGGAAGAAGCGCTCGACCATGTAGGCCGCGGCGGTGGGCCACGGCCCGGTCAGCGGCACGTGCAGTCGTGTGGCTCCCACGCCGTCGCGCACAGGGAGGGGAGAGGGCATGCCCATCAGATGCGGCCGGTCACGAGTCGAAGCTCAGACTCAGCTTGCGCAGCAGTCCCGCGAGGCGATCCCGATCCGAGCGGGAGAGGGCCTGCAGCAGATCCGCTTCCACGTCGACCAGACGCGTGATGGCGGCATCCACACGGATGCGGCCGTCGTCGGTGAGCGTCACCAGCACACTGCGGCCGTCACCGGGGTCTGCCTCGCGACGCACGAAGCGCCGTCCGACGAGACGGTCGATCCGGTTGGTCATGGTGCCGCTGGACACCAGTGTCTGCTGCAGCAGCTGCTTGGGGGAGAGCTGGAACGGCGCGCCGGCCCTGCGCAGCGCCGACAGCACATCCCACTCCCAGTGCTCCAGATCGCTGCGACGGAACACGTCACGGCGGGCGCGGTCGAGGTGTCGCGACAGACGATCCATCCGGGACAGGACCTCGAGGGGTGAGAAGTCGAGGTCGGGGCGCTGGGTGTTCCACGCGCCCACGATCCGGTCGACCTCATCCGCCTCGCTCATCCGCCCATTATCCCGTGTGCGAGTCGGCGATCACGGACGCCGCGGGCAGATCGAGTGTCATGAAGGTGCTGTACGGGTCGGCGGTGTAGCCCCCGAACGGTCCGCATTCACGGAAGCCGACTGCGTGGTACAGGGCCCGTGCCGGGGCGAAGAAGTCGGCACTCCCGGTCTCCAGGGAGATCCGACGGATGCCGCGGGCCTCGGCATCCGTCAGGAGGAAGCCGAGCATCGCGCGTCCGAGGCCGCGCCCGCGCAGAGCGGGGTCGGTGCGCATCGACTTGATCTCCTCGTGTGTGTCCTCGACCGCCGCCAGCGCTCCGGTGGCCACGGGGCGGCCGTCGAGGTGACCGGCGAACAGCCGCACACCAGGGGCGAGCAGACGCTCGAACACCAGGGCGTGACGACTCTCCGCCGGTGCCGTGTGCTCCATCTCCGCATGATGGGCGACCAGGAACTCGGCGAGGGCGGGGCTCGCGGTCTCCACCCGTTCGATCACGATGCTCATCTCGTCAGCATCCCAGAGCCGTGTTTCGGCGGGATGACGAGCGGTGGTGTCAGCGGATGCGGGGCCGGAGCATGGCAGACTTGTCCCCGCGGCGTCCTCGGGGCGGCGCGGTCCGCCGTGGTGTAATGGCAGCACGACAGCCTTTGGAGCTGTTAGGTCTAGGTTCGAGTCCTGGCGGCGGAGCATGACTGGGAACAATCTCGCCATCATCGTCCTCGCCGCAGGCCAGGGCACCCGCATGAAGTCGCGCCTGCCGAAGGTGCTGCACCCGATCAGCGGTCGTCCGCTGGTGGGTCACGTCCTCACCACGGCGGGGCGGCTGCAGGCCGCGCACGTCGAGGTGGTCGTGCGACACGAGCGCGACCAGGTGGTCGCAGCTCTCCAGGCCGACTACCCGGATGCGGTGTTCGTCGACCAGGACGACATCCCCGGAACCGGACGTGCGGTGCAGGTGGCTGTGGATGCTCTCCCCCCCGACTTCGACGGCGACGTGCTCGTACTCTCGGGCGACTGCCCGCTGGCCGATGCCGACACCCTCTCCGCCTTCCTCGCGGAGCACCGCGCCTCGGGCGCTCCGGCCACGCTGATGACGGCGCTGGTCGACGATCCGACCGGCTACGGACGCGTCGTGCGCGATGCCGACGGCGGCGTCGATCGCATCGTGGAGCAGAAGGACGCCAACGCCGAAGAGGCCGCCGTCCGCGAGATCAACGCCGGGATGTACGTGTTCCGTGCCGCGACGCTTCGGGACTACCTGCCCAGGGTCGGCGTCGACAACGCTCAGGGCGAGATGTACCTGACCGACGTCCCCGGCCTGCTGCGCCGCGACGGCGACCGGGTGGCGGCATCGGTCGTCTCCGACATCTCGGTCACCTTCGGTGTCAACGACCGTGCTCAGCTGGCCGAGGTCGGTCGTCTGCTCAACCAGCGCATCGTGCGCCGCTGGCAGCTCGAGGGCGTCACCGTGATCGACCCGACCACCACCCGGATCGATGACGACGCGACGCTCGCGCCCGACGTCACGATCCTCCCGAACACGCAGATCCTGCGGGCCACGACGATCGCCTCCGGCGCCGTCATCGGTCCGGACACGACTCTGGTCGACTGCGAGGTCGGCGAGGATGCGATCGTCCGCCGCACCGACGCCACTCTCGCGGTGATCGGCGCCGAGGCCACGGTGGGCCCGTTCTCGTTCCTCCGCCCCGGCACGGTGCTGGGCGCCAAGGGCAAGATCGGCGCCTACGTCGAGACCAAGAACGCCGAGATCGGCGAAGGCAGCAAGGTGCCCCACCTCTCGTACGTGGGCGACGCCACGATCGGGCGCGGCGTGAACCTCGGCGCGAGCACGATCACCGCCAACTACGACGACGTGAACAAGCACCGCACCGAGATCGGCGACGAGGTGCACACCGGGTCGCACACGGTGCTCGTCGCGCCCGTTAGGCTGGGAGCCGGTGCGAAGACCGGTGCAGGCGCCGTCGTCCGCAAGGACGTCCCCGCCGGCGCTCTGGCCATGAGCGTCGCGCCCCAGCGCAACATCGAGGGCTGGGTCGAGAAGAACAGAGCAGGGACGGGCGCGGCGGATGCTGCGTCCCGCGAGAATTCGGCGGAATAGGCGGACATGGCGCGCAAGAAGAAGACGGTCGATCTGGATCGCGACAACGGCGTGGCCCCCGGGATCATCGCCAAGACCAAGAAGCGGCTCGTCGTCGCCGGCGGTCGCTCGCACCCCGAGCTCACCGCAGCCGTCGCCGAGGCTCTCGGCACCGAGATCGCACCGGTGGAGCACCGCACGTTCGCATCGGGTGAGATCTACGCCCGCTTCGAGGTGTCGATCCGTGGCGTGGATCTCTTCCTCATCCAGACGTTCGGCGAACCGGTCAACGAGTGGCTCATGGAGACGCTCATCATGATCGACGCCGCCAAGCGCGCCTCGGCCAAGCGCATCACCGTCGTCGCGCCGTACTATCCGTATTCGCGTCAGGACAAGAAGGGCCGCGGCCGTGAGCCGATCAGTGCCCGACTCGTCGCCGATCTGCTGAAGACCGCAGGCGCCGACCGTGTCATGAGCGTCGACCTGCACGCGGCGCAGATCCAGGGGTTCTTCGACGGTCCCGTCGACCACCTGTTCGCCAAGCCCGTGCTCCTGGACTACTTCGAGCGCACCCTGTCGCCGGCCGACCGGGAGATCCTCACCGTCGTGTCGCCGGACATGGGCCGCGTGCGTGTCGCCGACACGTGGTCGGACAGCCTCGGCGCTCCGCTCGCGATCATCCACAAGCGCCGCGACCCGAAGGTCGCCAACCAGGTCTCCGTGCATGAGATCGTGGGTGCCGTCGACGGCCGCACCTGCCTGCTCGTCGACGACATGATCGACACCGGCGGAACGATCGTCAAGGCGGCCCAGGCGCTCAAGGCGAACGGCGCCCACCGCGTCATCGTGGCCGCCACGCACGCGATCTTCAGCGACCCGGCATCGGAGCGGCTGCAGGACTCGTCCATCGACGAGGTCGTCATCACCGACACGATCCCGCTCACCGAATCGCGTCGCTGGGACAACCTGACCATCCTCCCGATCGCCCCGCTGCTCGCACGCGCGATCCACGAGGTGTTCGAGGACGGCTCCGTGACGAGCATGTTCGGCGGCGACGCGTAACGCATCGTCACGGCACAGCCCGCGCATAGCCGCCGTGCTTACGGTCGAATGGTCGACGAGCGCGTCGGCCGACACCGAGCCGGGAGGACCACAATGATCCGCACGATCGTACCGACCTCTGTCCGCAAGGGAACCGCCCTCCTCGGAATCGCGGGACTCTTCGTCCTCGCCGGATGCTCCGGAACCGCTGACGCCGAGACGCCGAACAGCACCGGCAGCACGCCCGATGCCGGTTCTTCCTCCTCGTCGTCCGGCGGCGATTCCACGGGGACCTACGCCGACGGCACCTACACGGCCGAGGGCTCGTACCAGACGCCGGAGACGGTCGAGGAGATCTCCGTCACCCTCACGCTCGCCGACGGCGTCGTGACCGACGTCGAGGTCACGGGAGACCCGCAGGCCCCCGAGAGCAAGCAGTACCAGGGGCAGTTCATCGCCGGGATCGCGGACGAGGTCGATGGCAAGGCGCTCGACGACCTGAACGTCAGCCGCGTGGCCGGCTCGTCGCTCACCAGTGGCGGTTTCAACAAGGCCGTCGAGTCGATCAAGGAGCAGGCCGCCTCCTAGGCGCCTGACTTCCCATGGCGAGCTGGCGCTTCGAGGCCATCGGAACGCACTGGGAGATCGAGACGACGGATGCGCTTCCGGAATCCGTGACGGCAGCGGTCTCCGCGGAGATCCAGCGCTTCGACCGCGAGTGGTCCCGGTTCCGCACGGACTCGGACGTCGTGCGCCTCGGTCGGGAGGGCGGCGCTCTGGCTTCCTCCGATGCCGGGCCCATGCTCGACGCGTATCGCGAGCTCTCCGCCGCGACCGGAGGAGCCGTCAACCCGCTCGTCGCCGACAGCCTCGACGCGCTCGGATATGACGCGGACTACTCTCTGACCGCGGGAGATCCGGTGCGCGCTCCCGATACCTGGGAGCAGCGTCTGTCCTGGACCGACACCGGGGTCACCGCATCCACCCCGGCCCTGCTCGATGTCGGCGCGCTCGGCAAAGGACGCCTCGTCGACCTCGTGACGGCGGTCCTGGCGGGCGTGCCCGGAGATCTCGTGGTCGACGCCGGCGGCGACATCCGAGTCCGCGGGTCCGGTGTGCGCATCGGCCTGGAGCATCCGTTCGACCCGACGAAGGCGATCGGGGTCGTCGAGGTGCAGGATCAGGCGCTGTGCGCCTCGGCGATCAACCGACGAGCGTGGGGGAGCGGACTGCATCACGTGCTCGACGCCCGTACCGGACTCCCGGTGCGCACCTGGGCCGCGACCTGGGCGTGGGCACCGGAGACGATGACGGCCGATGCGGTGGCGACGGCGCTCTTCTTCGACGGCGGCGACGAGATCGCGGCCGCCTGGGGCGTCG